>CAYOGX010000130.1:0-8525 GCA_964403235.1 uncultured Planctomycetales bacterium
CCGACCACGCTGACCGGGTTCAATGATCACACAGGTTCTCTCCGGTCTGTAGCGTACCGTTCAGGTAGGCCGCCGCGAGTTCTTCGGCGGTTCCTGAGGACGCGCCCACCACGACAGTGATCCCACTCTGGGCGAACAGTTGCTGGGCGCGCTGGCCCATGCCGCCGGCGAGAATCACATCGGCGCCTTGCTCATGCAGCCAGCGCGGTAGGGCACCGGGTTCGTGCGGCGGCGGGGTGAGGGTCTCCGTGCCGAGGATCTTCTTCTCCTGCGCGTCGACGGCCACGAGGGCGAATTCCTCGCAGTGGCCAAAGTGCATGGCGAGTTGACCGTTGGCCAACGGAATCGCGATTCGCATGTGTTCTGTCTCCTGTCCTTTCGATGCCCCGGGAACGACGGCATCGCAGTTTATCTCTTCTTGACCGCAGTGTTCCAGTATTTCCTGGCTGACCTGCTCGAACATCCCTCCGATGAACGACGCTCGCAGGTGGCTGTTTGCTCCTTCATGGGCATATGTCCGGTGCGTCCGCGTCATGGCGTTTTTGCGCATCTCGCTCCGGGCCTGGCGGCCAGGGCACAGACCACGTTATCCCACAATTCCCGAACGTCCTGCGTCACCGGACCGTCGACGTATTCCACCACACAGGACCGGTGGATCTGGGCCTTGGTCACCGCCGCGTCATAGCGCACCCTGCCGACGACCTTCGCCCCCCATTCGGTTACCGTCGATTCGATGGTCGCCGTGACCGAGGGGTTGATGTCATGCTTATTGACGCAGACGCACAGCGGGATGCGGAAATGCTCCGCCAGTTGGTGCACCCGTTCCAGGTCATGCAGCCCAGACTGGGTGGGTTCCGTCACGGCCAGGACCAGGTCCGCCCCCGTAATCGAGGCGATCACGGGACAGCCAATCCCCGGCGATCCGTCGACGATGATCAGCTCCAGCTTCTTCTCGACGGCCACAAACCGGGCCTGCTGACGGACCAGCGTGACCAGCTTCCCCGAGTTCTCCTCGGCAATCCCGAGCCTGGCGTGGACCATCGGGCCGAATCGTGTGTCGGACACGTACCATTCACCGTTGACGCAAGTGTCCAGCTCAATGGCCTGCTCCGGACAGAAGTGGGCGCATACGCCGCACCCCTCACAGTTAATCGGGTCGATGCAAAACGCCCCGCCCTCCTGTCCATCTGGCGCCTCGTCCTGGAACACCGCGTCGAACGCACACCGTTCCAGACACTCGCCGCACGCCGTGCATCGGGCGGCGTCGATACGCGCCCGCTTGCCGCCGGCGAAGGGCTCGCGAACTCGGATCTCTGGATTGAGGATCAGGTGAAGGTCCGCGGCATCCACGTCGCAATCGGCCAAGACCTTGCCATCCGCCAGCGCGGCAAACGACCCCACGATGCTGGTCTTGCCCGTCCCCCCCTTGCCGCTGATGACGACCAGTTCCTTCACCGTGCGGCCTCCTGTTCGATGTGCGTCAAGAGCGATTCGTAGACAAGGCGGTAGCCAGGGATGGCTCGGGTCGCGATCTTGCCTCGGGCATACGCCTCGGCCACTCGGCGGTCGTCGGGCATTTCCGCCAAGACGGGCAGGCCTTCGGCCTCACAGTACGTTCGCACCTCCTGGTCACCGATGTCCGATCGGTTGATCACCACCCCCATGCGAATGCCCAGCTCGCGAACCATGCCCACCGCGAGGACCAGGTCGTTCAATCCGAAGGGCGTGGGCTCGGTCACCAGGCAGACGTAGTCGGCGCCTTTGATGGCGGCAATGGCCGGGCAGCTCGTACCCGGCGGTGCGTCGATGATGATGAGCTCGGCGTGGTCGCAGGCATGGGCCCTCACCTGGCGGATCAGCGGCGGAGACATGGCCTCGCCGATGCGGAGACGCCCTTGCGTGATGCTAAACCCCTCTGCCAGTCCCTGCTCGATGACGCCAACTTCACGCGCTCCCTTGCTGATCGCCTCCACCGGACAGACCGACCAGCACCCGCCGCAGCCGTGGCACAGCTCTGGAAACGTCAAGACCTTGCCGTTGAGGCAGACCACAGCACTGAACTGGCAGATCTCGCCGCATTCGCCACAGCCGTTGCAGGCCCCCTCGTCCACGCGTGGGATGGGTACGTGAACCGGGCGGGCGTCCGTGATGTTGGGACGAAGGAAGATGTGGCAGTTTGGCGCCTCGACATCACAGTCCAGCAGCGCGACGCGCCGGCCCAGGGTCGCGGCGACCACGGCCAGGTTGGTCGAGACGGTCGTCTTGCCCGTCCCGCCCTTGCCGCTGGCGATGGCGATCGTCTTGGACTTGGCTTCGGAAGCCTTCACCGCACCTCACCTCGTGCCACGGGTCCGTCGATCAGCGCAATGGCCTCAACCGGGCACTGCTCGGCGCACGAGCCGCAGCCGATGCATCGGGTTCCTCGGGGAATTGTGCTTGACCTCTGGACCCTCTTTCGGTGGACCTTGCGGCGGTCCTTACGCTTTGTGCGATGGATTAGATGCCAGCGGGGCCAGAGACGTTCGTCGGGACCACCCATCAATCCCGTGTCTTCCGCTAGGCTCCGTGGTTCGAACGTCCTCAATCGGACCACCGGTGATGCCCATTACTCGGTCGCGCTCTCGCCGGCCGGGGCCTCGATCTCGTCAAGCCGAGCGCGGATGGCCTCCAGTTGCTGGCTTAGCCACGCCATCTGGTTCTCGAGAACGGCCTTCTCCTGATCGGGCTCCAGCGTCGCGGGGCCATAGGCATAGGGCTGATCCGTCTGGGGCCAACCCCAGCCGGCGCGAGCGGACCTGCGCCCGCGGCCGCCGCCGAAGCCTCGACCACGCCCGCCTCCCCACGGCAGCCCGCCTCGGCCCAGCCCATAGACTGGACCGGCGCCTGCGGGGTAGACCGGCGGGCAGGGACCAAAGCCGCCGCCCGTTCGCGGCCCCATCCCCATCGGACCGGTGCCATCGAAACCTGGCATCGTACTGCTCCTTATATAATTGTCCGACAATAACTTGCGCTACGCATTCCTTCCCCGGCCACCGCCTCGCCCGCCACCTCGGCCCTGGCCCTGGCCGCCTTGGGCCGGGCGCTTTCGCTTGCCGCGGCCTTGTCTCTGCCCGCCTCCGCATGGGCCCCGGCCTTTGCCAGTCCCAGCGCCCTTGCCTTGTGGTCCTGTTCCATCGCCTTGTGGCATAGCGATCTCCTTTTCTCTAGCTTGTCCGCGAACACCCAACTTCTCGTGCGTCCGGCTTCGCCGTAGAACGCCTCGGTCTCGACCGAGCCTACATCCAATGCCCCTCGACGTTTGATTGGCTGGCACGCTCAAGCCGGCCGGCCTGGAACTGCTCGATCGCATCCTTCACCGACCCGCTGGCTCCGGTGTAGACCTCGATTCCGCCAGCCTGGAGCGCCGCGAACGCCTTCGGGCCGACGTTGCCTGTGAGCACCGTCTCAACGCCCAACGCCGCGACGTTCTGGGCCGCTTGGATGCCGGCCCCTTGAGCGGCATTCAGGTTCTGCCCGTTGTCCTGCGGCGTGAATTCGCCCGTCTCGCCGTCCACGACCACGAAGTACGTCGCGCGGCCGAAACGGGGATCGACTTCAGACGTCATATCGGGTCCGGTCGATGTCACCGCAATCCTCATCGCTGTCTCCTTGTGCTCTCGGCCTGATCAGCCTGTTGGGACCCTGCGTCCCGTGATGCCTGGTTTTCCGGAGCGCCCACAGAGCGCCCGCGCCTCATGCCTTCCCGGCCCGGTCGACCACTTCGGCCGCCCCAGGCGCGTCCACATCTCCCGCCTCGGCCAAAGCTCCTCGCGATAGGCTCCTGCACCACCGGTCCGCCTTGGATCTGGAGGGCCTGCCCGTTGATGAGGACCCGGGCGATCTTCGACCTTGCCGAGGCCACGATGCGTGTCACCGTCGGGCGCGAGACGCCCATCCGCTCGGCGACGGTGTCCTGGCCCAGGCCTTCGCCGTCCACCAGCCGAATCGCCTCGAACTCATCCAGCGTCAGTTGCGTCCACGCCAGCTCGCGGGCGGGCACGCCAGCCGGTTTGTAGACCGTGGCGATCGGCTGGCCGGCCACGATCCGTTGAATTCGGGGTCTAGGCATGGGGACCTCGTTATGAACCTACGTTCATAATACCCTCGGCAACTCGCCCTGTCAAGTCAAGCGGGCGTTTTCTTGGTTTTTTTAGGATCGGCCGGATCCTTCTAGGCGAGCCCGCCTTGCCTCGCGGGAGGGGCGTCAGCCGTCTCGCGCCGTGGATGACTTGGTCCCTGCCGAGCAGTTCATCCGCCGCCTTCTTCGATTTCGCAAGCGTGCGTCGATGACGCATCCTGCAAAGCTTGATAGAGGAGATGAGCGCTGCGAGAATATGCATGGGGTAGCGAGATGGAATACGTTACAGTGATCGAAAAGGCGGACGACGGCAGCTGCTCGGCCTACGTGCCGGATCTGCCCGGCTGTGTCACGTGCGGGGATACGCTCGGAGAAGTCAGGGAATTGATCAACGAGGCCGTCAACTTGCACATAGAATCCCTCCGCCGCCACGGTGAACCCGTGCCCCAACCGAGGGCCATAATCCACACTGTGCACGGAACATGATAAACGGCGGTGGGGCATCAAGTGGCACGCTGTGGGGGCTTTGATAATGAAGCGAGCTCTACTGAAGAAATGTGCTCGCGAGATCGCTTTGGAATGTGAACGGCGTCCCTACGACTATTGGGTAGCGGGTGATTATCCCGTGGTGTTCGAGCGAAGTTTCCAGGGTGAAAATGTGCAAGTCGAGATCGTTCTTCTTGAGTCCAATCCCGAATACGTGCACATTTCGGTAGCCGTCGACGATGGCGGCCTGTGGGCTTGGTTCCCCCCGAGCTTCTCTGCCATTATACGAAGGGTTGACGGCGAGGAAGCGTAGCGATGTCAGACCTCGAGATCACGCCCATCATCGGCATGGAGATTCACGTCCAGTTGGCGACGCGGACGAAGATGTTCTGCGCCACGCCGGTCGAGTTCGGCGCCGAGGCGAATGCGCGGACGTGCCAGGTCTGCATCGGTATGCCTGGCGTGCTGCCGGTGATGAACCAAAAGGCATACGAATACGCGGTGACGACGGCCATCGCGCTGAACTGCCAGATCGCCGAGTTCACCAAGTGGGACCGCAAGAGCTACTATTATCCCGACCTGCCGAAGAACTACCAGATCAGCCAGTACGACCTGCCGCTGAGCCACGACGGGTATCTGGAGATCCCGCTGCCGGACGGGTCGACCAAGCGGATCGGCATCATCCGGGCGCACCTGGAGGAGGACGCGGGTAAGAACGTCCATGACAACCCGGGCTATACGGGCGTCGACCTGAACCGCGCCGGCACGCCGCTGCTGGAGATCGTCAGCGAGCCGGACATGAACAGCGTCGAAGAGGCCGGCATCTACGCCCGTGAGATGCAACGGCTGGTGCAGTACCTGGGCGTCAGCGAGGCCAACATGCAGAAGGGCCACATGCGCTTCGAGCCCAACATCAACCTGAAGGTCGAAAAAAGGGGACGGGAGTCTTTTTCGCGCGAGCAAAAAGACTCCCGTCCCCTTTTTTTTACGCCCATCTTTGAGGTGAAGAACCTCAACAGCTTCCGGGCGCTGGAGCGGGCGATCACATGGGTGATCGACTATCAGACGCAGCAGGTGCGACAGGCGCTGGCTGAGGGCAGGTCGTACACGCTCGAGGCGCTGGGCAAGCAGAACTGGGGTTGGCGGGACGACGCGGGCATCGGCGAGTTCCAGCGCGGCAAGGAGGAGGCCCACGACTACCGCTACTTCCCCGACCCCGACCTGGTGCCGGTCGTCGTGGACGAGGCCTGGCTGAATGAGCTCCGTAGCCGCGTGCCCGAGCTGCCGATCCAGCGTCGGCGGCGGTTGTGCGAGCAGGTGGGCCTGTCGACGGACGACGTCGAGACGATCGTGGCCGACCGGGCCTCCGCCGACCTCTTCGAGGCCGCCCTGGCCGCCGGCGCCGACGGTCAGACGCTCGGCAAACACTTCATCAGCTTCTGGGCAAGGCACGCCAACGAGCGCGACATCACCATCGCCGACCTCGGCCTCGACGCCGCCCGACTGGCCGAACTAACCGGCCTGGCCGCCGACGGCACGATCAGCGCAACCGCCGCCCAACAGATCGGCGCCAAGATGCTCGACTCGCCGGACGCACCCAAGACCATCGCCGAGCGCGAAGGCCTGATCCAAGCTACCGACCTCGACCAGCACGAGGCCTGGGTCGACCAGGCCTTCGCCGCCAACCCCCAGGCCATCCAAGACGCCCTACACGGCGCCAAGAAAAAGAAGAAGGCCGCCCCCGGCTACCTCACCGGACAGGTCATGCGAATCTCCAAAGGCCAGGCCAACCCCAAGATCACCAACCAACTCATCCAGCAGAAGCTCAAGGCCCTGGAGGCCGAATCCGCGTCCGAGTAGTATCACCTCGCTCAGCAATACGGGTCTGGCCACCCCGTTGCCTGCCAGGATTCGGCAGCACCGTGGGCAGGGCCAGTGCACTCGGGCCGTGCCTTCCCTTTGCGCTCTCGGTGTAACAGAGCCGCGGTCGGACTAGCCGTCTCCTTGGCACTGTCGGTCGTGGCAGCGTAGGGAATGGTTGGGATCGAACGCCGAACCGGGCATCGGACAGCGTTTGCTGGAAGTGGGTGCAACCGGTGGTGGAACACCCCCCATTTCCGTCGGGGTCGGTTATTGTCTCACAGCTGGTTAGGACCGCAGCGCCCCTCGAGCCTTGCCCGAACCGCGACATTCACGTCGCGCGGACGAGGATGCCCAGAACGGTGCTTTCTTGGAATTGTCGTGACCCGCAGAAACGTGAGGGACCCGCGCGGGATGAATCCCGCGGCTCGGGATAGGGCGATCCCGGAGCACGGTCGGTCGCC
Source organism: uncultured Planctomycetales bacterium (assembly GCA_964403235.1). GTDB lineage: Bacteria > Planctomycetota > Phycisphaerae > UBA1845 > JAFGLZ01 > JAFGLZ01. Next base: position 6,928 of record CAYOGX010000130.1, read on the forward strand.
TCGTCGACCCTCAGCAGGACTGATGCGTATCCACACAAACGCAGCACACTGCGCGCCAAGGACTTGCAGTTTGCCTGCGCACCATGTGGCGCTGTAGTGTTGGGGTAGGTGTATCGCCTGGCCCTTCGTCGCTTGCCGCTTTTCTGGGACGATGGTCCTGGATTTCGTGAATCTTGGGGTTATGTCTTCTTATTTATAGCAAGGACAGCCGCGGCACGCGAGCTCCGCGCGACCTTGTAATCTCAAAGGGCACAGGCATAAGATACCAATGGGGGCGAGCCGTGATCCGGTGGGAAGGGACCGGGCGGTGTGGCGACGTCACCCGACCTCGGGCCGACGCGGATCTCGAGACGACCATGGCCGGGTCCGTGCGGGAGGTTGCGGGTACGCAGGGGGCTCCCCGCACGCGGTGCCGGGCCGCTGGCGATACCGCGTCTGAGGAGGGGTCCGTCTGGAACCGCCCGCTTTCAAGGCACGTCGAGGCGAGTCGCAATGGGTCCCGGCAGGACGAGTACTGGCTGAGGCAGGGATGGCAACGGCTGTTGGGTCTTGGAGGTCGACGATGAAGCGCGACGGGCACGTCTCGCGGGCGGCACGGATTGTCGCGACGTTCTTGGTAACGTGCGTGGCGGTCCCGGCGATAGCCCAGGACGAGCAGGGACCTGGTGGTATCCGTTGGCGGGTCGCGGACGTTGGCGTGGCGGCGGCGGCCAACGCGGACCCCAGCGTGGTCCTGGCAACCAAGGGGGATCGACGCACCGTCGTTCAGTTGGACCGGATACCGACGGCGATCGAACGGCAGGATCTGGAAGCCAGCGGCGTCAAGCTGCTGAGGTACTTGGGGAATGCCGCGTATTTCGCGAGGGTGACGGGCGGCGAGGGGGCGCCAGCGGCGGCGCAGGCGGTGGGCGTGGTGTCGGCTTTCGAGATCCAGCCGGCCTGGAAGCTGCACCCGATGCTGGCTCGCGGCGAGTTTCCGGCCTATTCGCGCTTTGCAGCCCCGGGCGCGGGGGGGAGGCTCATCGACGCGTCCACCGAGGGCAAGGCACCCGAGCAGGACAAGGGTGATGTCGAGACGCTCGCGCTCTACGTGATATTCCATCCGGACGTGGATTTGGACACGAACGGGTCGGCTGCTATCACCCGGCACGGCGGCGTGATCCGCAGCACGATACGGAGCATCAACGGCGCGGTGGTCTGGGTCCCGTTGGGCAATCTGGACGCGCTGGCCGGCGAGGACGTCGTGCAGTGGCTCGAGCCGCCGCTGCCGCCGATGGACGTCGTCAACAACGCCAACCGGGCCCTCACGCAGGCCGACATCGTCCAGGCCGCGCCCTACGGCCTGGACGGCACGGGCATCAACGTCATGGTGTACGACGGGGGCGAGGCCGACGCGAGTCACGGTGACTTCGGCGGTCGCCTGACCGTGCGCGACAGTTCGGGCCTGTCCGATCACGCCACCCACGTCTCTGGAACGATCGGCGGGGACGGCGCCGCCAGCAGCGGGCTGTACCGTGGCATGGCCCCGGGCGTGACCATCCAGTCCTACGGGTTCGAGGTGGACGGCGGGCTCCAACCGGGGTTCCTCTACACCGACC
>CAYOGX010000131.1:0-8479 GCA_964403235.1 uncultured Planctomycetales bacterium
GGCGGCCGTGCCCTCGCGACGAACCTCGAGCTTCTCGAGGCCCGGTGTACCGGCGAGCACGTCGGCGTAGGCTCGGAACGCGTCGTTGCAGATCGGCTGCCTGCGGCCTTGCAGATCCCCCCTGGGCGGCGCCAATCCCCATCGCGGATCGGTCAGCGGGTCCGGCCGGTCGCCCAGGTTCGCCACCGGCAGCGTGAGCACCATGTCCGCGTCGCCTGGTTCGGTCACCAGCACGGTCTCGCCAATTCCAACGAAGTGCTTCCAGACGATCTTGGGACGGGTGAGTCTTCCCTTCGCGGGCGAGCGGGCGTCCAGGGAACCGTTTCTCCGGTGGCAGGGCCATTCGCCCGGCCTCGGAAAGACGTGCGACGCCTGTCGTTCCCCGCTCAGGGTCGTCGGAGTCGTCGCGACGGACAACACGACGATGAAGATGGCAACCGACCGGGCCTCGAGCATGCAGGGTGATCTCCAGCCCTTCAGCGTATTGGACGGGCGGTCGCGGTCAAGCGGCCTCCGCGCTGGTCTCGGATCTGGGTGAGCTGCGTGCGGGGTGCCCGCGGCGACATGCAAGGTCACCGCGGGGTGCGACGTTCTTTCGGCGGGGTGTAGGTCGGCATCGGTCCAAGTTCGCGGCGGAGCCCGCCGAGCAGGGCCAGGACCCTCGTCTTGTTCCGGCTGGCGGCGAATCGACCGGTGATCTGTGCCTGGCCGAGCAGGTCTCTTGGCCGACCGACGCGACGGAGCGGCGCGAGCTCGCCCGACTCGAGCTGGCCGGTCAGCTTGCGTTTGAACCAGTCCAGCTTGAACGTGATGAACCCGGCCCCCTCGTAGCTGATGACGACCGGCCCGGTGCCGATCAGGTAGCAGATGGTGGCGTTGCACTGGGTTGATTCGACGAAGGTCCGTCCGGGGACGGGCTTCCAGAACGCGTTGATGTGGACGATCTGGCGGATCACCTGGGTGGGATCCTGTCGAGAGGCTCGGACGCTGCGAAGGACCAAATCGAGGCTACCGCGGGCGTCGTGGCTGAAGTAGGACTCGTCGAAGCGCTCGAACAGGTCGGTCGATGTGCCGTCCGAACGAAACGAACGGATGCGCAGCTCCGTCGTGCGGTTGCTGCAGCCAGCCAGGACGACAATCAGAACCATTCCCCAGAACGCTGGGACGACGCGATCCCAGTTCAGGTGCGCGAACGGACTGGCCATATGCCGCCTAGATGTCATCGTCCAGCACCGAGCCCGGACTGATTTGGTCGTCAGGAGGTGGTGCGGGGATGCCCAACAGGTCCAACGCGTTGTACTCGACGACGGCGCGCAATTGTTCGCGAGGGATCGTCGGCAGGCCCGTCCCGAGGCTGATCTGGTTGATGCTGTACAGCGACTCGATCGCGCCCTTGGCCGACGCGAACGGAAAATCGCTGCCGAACAGCAGCTTGCCTATCACACCGTAGTCATGGGCCCCCAGCAACGCGTTGTAGGCGCACCAGGGCCGACGGACCAGGCCGCTGATGTCGGCGTAGACGTTCGGCTGCTTGCCCAGCAGCGCGATGCATTCGTCCACCCACGGATAGCCCATGTGGGCGACGATGATCGTCAGATCAGGCAGCTCGCGGGCGACCTCGTCCAGCAGGACGGGCCGGGCGTATTCCATCTTCGCATCGGCCACGGGACACGCGCCCTGGTGGAACAGGACGGGCATGCCGAGGCGGTCGGCCTCGGCAAAGACGCGAAGCGCGCCCGTGCTGGACGGATGGAAGTCCTGCGCCGACGGCGCGACGGCGATTCCGCCGAACCCGAACTCGTCGCGGACCCGCTGGATCTCCTCGACCGCCTCGACGGGCTCGGCAGGATCGATCCCGGCGAAGCCGATCAGCCGGTCGCTGTGGGCCCGAACGTATTCCGCGATGAAGTCGTTCGGGACGTCGGCCGCCAAATACGAGCTGCGAAAGCCGAGCACGATCGCCTTGTCCACCGGCTCGCAAGCGGCTTGATGTTGTTCGGGACCCGCCTCGGGCAACCCGCCCGGGCGAAGGTCTCCCGGCCGGGCCCTCGGGATCCAGACCGAGGCCGCGCGACCCAGTTGGCCCGGCGATTTCCAGATATGCGTGTGGCAATCAACGATCATCGTTCGAGTGCGTCCGATGCTGTAACGGGGAACAGGTCCCCAGCGCCAGAAGCGATTTATAGCAGCCACCCCACGCCACGGTCAAGCAGGCGGACCCTATCTCCGCGCGCGATCGCGCGCCGATCGCCCCAATCGGGATCGACCATCGGGGCCGGCACGGGCCGTGTCCCGTCGGCCGTCCGAAGACCCCGTGCCACGGATCGGGTTACCCCAAACGGCCCGTAGATCCGAGGCAGGGCGAGACAGATGGACCTCGGGCGCGTCATCGACAATAATCGAGAGCATGAACTCGAAACAGAGAATGCGCCGTGCCATGGCGCTGGCCATGCCGGATCGTGTGCCGGTGATGTGCCAGCTCGCGCTGGGCCACTACTTCCTGCACGCCGGGCTGAGTCCGTTCGAGATCTGGTTCACGAGCGAGGGGTTCGCCGAGGCGCTGGTCCGGCTGCAAGAGCGCTACCGGTTTGACGGAATTCTGGTCAATCTGCCCGGGCGGCCGGGCGATATAGAGCGGCACGTCGACCGGATCGATCGCGGCGAGTCCGAAGACGTCATCCACTGGCGCAACGGCGGCTCGTCCCGGTTGCCCCACGACGACAACGCGCATTACAGCCCGCCACCCGGAACGCCGGCAGTGCCGGGACTCGAGGACATCGACCCTGACGCTCTGTTTTACATCGAGCCGTGGGACGTGACGGGCGTCGGTTACCCCTTCACGTGGGACTTCGAGCAGGTGCCCAGGCCCGACGTCGATTTCTTCCCGCCGTATTGCGCGGACACGATCGAGGCGGTCCTGCGAAGGGCCGACGACCGGGTCTCCGTGCATTCGGAGGTATTCTCGCCGTTCTCCCAGTGGCTCGAGCTCGTGGGCTACGAGGCCGGCCCGATCTCGCTGCTGGACGATCCGGCCAAGGTGCACGCCTGCCTCGAGCGGCTGACGGCCGGGGCGATCGAGCTGGCACGTCGACAGGTCCGTTGCGGCGTGGACGCGGTGTTGATCTCGTCCGCCTTCGCCGGCGCGGGGTTCATCAGCCGCAATCACTACGCCGAGTTCGTCCTGCCCTATGAGCGGCGGCTGGCCGAGGCCATCAAGGCCGAGGGCAACGTCTTCGTCTACACCCACACCTGCGGGGCGATCGGCGACCGGCTCAACCTGATGATCGAGACCGGCACGCAGGGCATCGACACGCTCGACCCGCCGCCGCTGGGCACGGTGGAGCTGGACCAAGCCAAGGGCTTCCTGGCGGGCAAGGCCTTCATCAAGGGCAACATCGATCCGGTCAACACGTTGCTGTCCGGCACGCGCGAGCGGTTGATCGAAGACGTCCGCTGGCGGCTGGAGGTCGGCAAGCCGGGCGGCGGCTACATCCTCAGCTCGGCCTGTTCGGTGGCCCCGCACGTCGAGCCGGAGCGCCTGGCAATGTTGACCGACCTTGCCGAGCAATACGGGACGTATGAATGATGAACAGAGCGACACGGCCATTGTTGTTCTCGTTGACAGCGGTCGCGTGCGCTGCGTTGCTCGGCAACGGCCGGGCTGCGTCGGCCGAGGGCGCGAAGCGACCCGAGCGGCGGGTCGTTCGGTTCGGCATGACGGCCGACGCCCATCTGATGGGCAGGGCGTCGCCGAAACACGAGGCGCATTTCAAGCGGTTCGTCGAGGCCATGGTCCAATGGCGGCCGGATTTCGCCATCGACCTGGGTGATTTCGCCTGCCAGTGCGGCGGGGGGCCGACGACGGCCACGCTCCACGACGGTCAACTGCGTGGGCTGATCCACCATGTCTCGGTCTTCGCACGCGTGCCCTGTCCGCGCTACCACGTCATGGGCAATCATGACGTCGGCTGGCTTCGCGGTGGCGACGAGACGATCAAGCCCGAAGACCTGTACGGCCGGCCGCACGGCGGCGAGGACATCACCAAGGCCGAGTTCCTGACCCACACCAAGATGCCGCACCGGTACTACGCGTTCGACGTTGGGGGTGTCCACTTCATCGTACTAGACGGCGACAACCCGCGTGACGAGACGTCCGGCCCGCCCGCGCACGACGGCGTGGCCGGCGGGTACGCCATCGACGCGGCCCAGAAGACATGGCTGCGGAAGGACTTGGCCGACCATCGAGACCAGATCAAGGTCGTCTTCAGTCATCAGGAGCTTCACCACACGCCGCCGTCGGGATCGTCCGAGGGAGGCGACGTGCCGTTCCCGCCGGTCGGCAAGGAGGGCTCGTACATCGGCAACGGGTGGCAGTTGAGGGAGATGTTCGAGGCGGACGGCAAGGTGCTCGTCTGTTTCGCCGGCCATAAGCACCGGAACCGCTGGACCGTCCACGGCGGTGTGCACTACATCACGCTGGCGGCCACGCACTGGTACGGCAGCTACGCCAAGGTCACGATCTCCGACAGGCTGAGGATCGAGGGCGTCGGCAGGCAGAGGAGCTATCTCCTGCCGCTCCCGGAGCGGCTGATACGAGCGGGGATCCGTCATGAGTAGGTCGGTTCGGGCGATGCTGTCGCTGATTGCGCCGGTCGTCGCAGGCGCGTCGGTATGTGGGGCGGCGGGCAACGACTGGCCGGTCTGGCGCCACGACACGGCGCTGACCGGCCGCAGTCGGCTCAAGGGCGGGTTCACCCAAGCGCCGACCGTTTCATGGAAGGTCCCGTTGACGGGCATGCAAGGCCTGTTGGTCATCGACGCCGACAAGCCGGGCCAGCGCCAGACCGCGGAATGCCGCAAGCCATTCGGCAAGGACTACCTGGCGAAATCGGGCGGCCGCTGGGGGATGAAACCGTTTGTCTACACGCTCGCCAACGGCAAGACCCTCGAGCTGTCCGAGGCGGCGGAGCGTCGCGTCGGGCGGATCCATCCCGACCTGCCCGCCCCCCAGGAGTTCGTCTACACCGGCAAGAGCGACAAGAAGGCCGGCCGGCTCCGCGTGTGGGACGCGCCGAACGGCAAGCCCCGCCAGGCCTGGTCGACGTCGGGCGGCAAGGCCGCCTGGGAGCGATGGAACCTCTGTTTCGGCGACGTCGACGGCGACGACGTCGAGGAGATCGTCGTCGCCGGGCATGGCGGCGTGATGGTCTACGACCCGCGGACGGGCAAGCTCGAGTGCGAGTGCAAATACGGCCATCGAAGCCGCGGCTTCATCGGCGTGGCCGACATCGACGGCGACGGCGCAGACGAGTTCCTCGACATCGGCCTGTTCCAGATCGCCGTCGAGGTCTGCGACTACAAGGACGGCAGACTGTCGGTCCTGTGGGGCGACAAGATCGAGCTGAACATCCGCGCCCATCCCCGGATGATCAACACGCCCTTCGATGCACTGTGTGACATCGACGGCGACGGTAAATACGAAGTCGTCTACAACATGTACAACGACAAGGGCGACGACCAGTGGCACCTGGTGATCCGCGACGCGCTGACGGGCAAGGTGCGGTGGGGCCTGCCGAAGGTGTTCTTGAACGATTCGGTCGACCTCGACGGCGACGGCGTGCGGGAGCTGGTTGGGATTCACACGGAAGGACGTTTCTGCCAGGGGTTCGGGCGGGCTTTCATCGCCCACCTCGAGCCGGGCGGTCTGACCAAGCTGTGGGAGCACGAGGCCGCCCGGTGGCCGACCCGGCCAGTGCTCAAGATGCCCCGCGACCGGAGCACGTACCGCTCCGCCGGCGGGGCGGTCCAGGTCTGTCACGGCGATTTCGATGGGAACGGGCGCCGAGGCCTGATCTTCAGTATCCGGCCCGGTGGGACGGATACGCCGGAGACGTTCGGCGTGGTCGAGTGTGGTCGCGATGGCAAGTACCGACCGGCTTGGTCGGTCGAAGCGCCGGTGGCAACGTCGACGCAGGTGCGGGCCGTCGCCGACGGCGACGGCGACGGGGCGGACGAGGTGCTGCTGGAATGGCGGTCGAACGGGCGCGACGGAGCGGCGGCCTGTGGTTTGGGTGCCCGCCCGCGGATCGTCTCGTGGGAACCGTTGACGCCGCGACTCGCCCAGCCTATCGCGGCGGACATGCACGGACGAGGCCGGCTCACCGTCCTGGCCATCACGGCCGTGGACGAAGTGATCGCGATCGCACCACCCGCTAAGGGACAAGGCCGACCACGCGAGCTGTGGCGTCGTCGCGGTCGAGGCCATGACGCCTGGCTCGATGGCGCCAACTGTCTGTCGGCGGCCGACCTCACGGGCGGCGGCAGGTGCGAGGTGGTGCTGGCGGGCCAGGCCCCGTCGGGCAAGGCGAGGGTGACGGCCGTCGACGGCGAGGGCAAGACCGTCTGGCACGTCGACTACGACGACATCCACGGCCAGCGATACATCTTCCGGATGGGTGGCCTGACGCACCTGTGGGTCGCCCGCCTGACCGACCCGAAGCGGTGTGACGTGGTCGCGTCCATCATACGGAGCATCATGCATAGCGACGTGGCCTATGCGTTGCGGGGCACCGACGGCCGGCGGCTGTGGACGCAGCTCAAGGCCGGCAACACCGGCTACGGCGGCAGCGGGCTCGCCTTCGCCGACACGAACGGCGACGGGCTCGACGAGATCTTCTGCGGCTATCCCGACTGCTACTGGACGGCCGACGGCCGGACCGGCAAGGTCACCCGGTTCACCAACCCCGGCAAGGTGCTGCCCAACTGGGCGGCCTACGCGGTGCCCATCGTGGCCGACGTCAACGGCGACGGCAAACCGGAGGTGTTCCATCCGTCCCGGTACGTCTGGGGCCTGCTGACGCTAGACGGTAAGAAGATCTGGAACCTGCCCGCCGACGACGTGCCGCAACCCGGCGTGCTACCCGGGCTGGGCAACGTGGACGGCGACGGCAAGATCGCGCTCGGCGCGCCGTTCCCCGACGGGTTCCGCTGCTACGAGGCCGCCACCGGTCGGGCCAAGTGGAAGCTGGCGGTCCCGCCCGGGCCGTACGCGGGCACCGTGTCAGGCGACCTGGACGGCGACGGTCGAGACGAGTTCCTCTTCGCCGCGGGCGATCGCCTGGTGGCCGTCAAGGCCAACGGCGAGGCGGGCTGCGTCCTGTGGGAGGTCACGTTACCCGGACGGATCAGCGAGCCCGCGCTCGCCGACGTCGACGGCGACGGGCTCGGCGAGATCCTGGTGACCTGTGGCGATGGGATGGTCTACTGTCTGGACGGGGGCGCGTAATACCTGCAGAGGCTATCTCCCTGCCGGACGGTACGATGTCCGGCGCCGAATCGGCTTGGGGTCGGGCCACTACGTCGCTCGTGCACCACGGAACCCCGTTCGTCGAGGAGTAGAAGGTGGGTCAAGACGACCCGCCCGACCTGAACGATTGCGCGACGCGGGTGTAGTGTTCGGCCAGGTGCCGTGTCTATATAATGGATATGTTAGCCTGATCTGTGCATCGGCATTGCGGACGGCGGCGCGCCGGAGAACGGGGCCGGCGTGGCTCAAGATTGGCTTTGGAGACGGCATAGGCATGCGCACGGTCATTGTGATCACGGTTCTGGCAGCACTGGGCTCGGGGGGGTGGTACGGGTACAGCCATTGGATCAATCGGCCCGTGCCGGTGACGTATAAGACGGCCGAGGTCGAAAAGGGCACGGTGATCTCGTCCGTCTCGGCCACCGGCACGGTCGAGCCGCTGCTCAAGGTCCTGGTCGGCACCCAGGTCAGCGGGACCATCATGAAGTGGTACGCCGACTTCAACCAGAATATCAAAGAGGGCTTCGTGCTGGCTGAGCTGGACCAGGAACGATTCAAGGTCGTCGTGGAGCAACGGAAGGCGGCGGCGGCCGTTGCCAAGGCACGCGTCGAGGAGGCCAGGGCCCAGTTGACCAAGGCCAGCATGGATCGCGAACGCATCGAGCGGATGTTCAAGAAGGACGCTGCAACGGACTACGAGTTTCGCCAGGCAAAGGCCGACGAGGCGGTGTGCCGCGCGGGGCTTCTCGCGGCCCAGGCCCAGTCACAGGCCGCCGAGGCCGACGTTCAGCAGGCGACGGTAGAGCTCGACAAGACGATCATTCGATCCCCCATCGACGGCGTGGTCATCTCACGCGACGTGGACGAGGGGCAGACCGTCGCGGCGGCGATGAACACGCCGACGCTCTTCACGATCGCCAACGACCTGACCAAGATGCGCGTCAACGCCGCGGTCAGCGAGATGGACATCGGTAAGGTCGCCGAAGACATGAAGGCCGAGTTCAAGGTCGACGCGTATCCGGACAGGTCCTTCAGCGGCACCGTTTCGCAGGTCCGCTACGCCGAGAAGATCGAGAACAACGTGGTGACCTATACGACGCTGATCACCGTGGAGAACCCCGAGCTGCTGCTACGACCCGGCATGACGGCCAGGATTCAGTTCGAGGTCGAGCG
>CAYOGX010000132.1:0-8476 GCA_964403235.1 uncultured Planctomycetales bacterium
TCGTTTCCCGACCAGCGGCTTGCCAAAGATCCCGCCAGGCAAGGTGACGGACCACTTCTTGCGCTTATTGGCAAGACCGCAGGCGAAGAGCCTGCCCCCGTCACTGGGGATATACGCGATCCGGCCGACTACGGCCGGTTGGCACTTGACGTTGCCTTCGGTATCGATCTGCCAGAGCCGGAGGGGGGCCTTGCGCTCCAACTGGAGTCCGCCGAGCTTCTCGACCCAGACGCGCTGCCATTCGCGGACCTTGGCGAGGGAGTCCGCCTCGTGGTAGAGCCGCTTGCCGTCGGGCAGCATGATGATGGCGAACCACTTTCGTCCCTGCTTTTTCGGCGCCAGCACGGTCAGGCCTTCCCTGATAGGCTTGAGCGCGTAGAAGCGGCTGTTCACGCTGCCGATGTAGATGGCCTGACTGTCCGCGATCGGCGGGCCGGCGGGGTTGAACGTCAGTTTCATCTCCCCCAGGAGCTTGCCCGTGCGCCGATGGAAGACCCTCAAATGCGAGGTGCTGGCCACGTAGGTCTCGGGTGGAACGATCTCGTTGGCATCGGCGGGCGTGGCGTGGCAGGGGCGAAAGACCTGCGAGGGGGGCTCGGCGATCGGGACGGACCACCGGATCAGACCGACGTCGGCGTCGATGGCGTAGACCACCCCCGCGTCGGACACGGCGTAGAGGTTCTCGTCCTCCAAGTAGATCCGACTGAGGGCCTCGTCCGGTCGAAGCGGGACGGGACACTGCCAGTACTTGATCAGGTCGGCCGATGCCAGGACCGCCGCTTCGACCAGATCCGCGTTGGGTGCGGCCGACACACCGCGTCCGACCGAGAAAGCCAGGGCTGTGGCTAGCGTCGAGATCCATCTCATGGGCGTGACACTCCTGTTTCTGTTCGACCTCGAGGTCGACGGCAGCGGCGGCGTTGGGGTGGCCCGAAGCCTCCCATGAGTCGCCGGGGCGCCCGTCCGGAGTTCCGGCCACGGGCCGCGGCGCCCCCACCCCATCTCCGCGATCGGGCCGGGCGTCCGCGGCGCCGTCTGGAGTAATCTTCATTGAAACGCCGATTATAGATAGGGTCAAGCATCATGGGATGCGGTCCAGCCATGGGTCGAGGGCGCCCGACGACGCCTCATGGCGATCTCGCTGTGCGCGGTCGACCGCCCGAGGGCCCCCGGGGCTCTTGAAAAGGCCGATCCGCCGGTGGTATCATCAACGCGTTTTCTTAGAGCGCGAGTCACGACGCCGGCAGGGATGGGCTGTTTGGATATGGGGCCTACCGACGGGACGCCGGTCCGTCAGGGGCGTGGGTCCGGGCGGAAGGAACCGGTTGGGCAGGTGGTTGCCCGCCCAGCCAGTATCACCGGGCTGGTCAGTTCCGGGCTGTGACGCGAAAGGAGGCGCGCCGTGAGCACGGCAGCGAAGGTCTTTGTCGTTCTGTTGGTCCTCTTCTCCGTGGCGTTCTCGATGGTGACCGTCACGTTCGTGGCCCAACAGGGCAACTGGAAACAACTGGCGCTGGATTTCCGGGCGGCGTACCAGGCGGCCCGGGTGGAGGCGACCAGCGTCGAGGCGCTGGCCAAGACCCGCGAGGTCCAACTCCAGGCCCAAATCGGTCAGCTCAGCGCGCAGATCGAAGCGCTTCAGACCAAGCTGGGTGAGGGTGAGGCGGCACTGAAGGGCAAGGACAGCGAGCTGCTGCAAGTCAAGGCCGAGCGCGAAACCGCGCTGGCCAACGCCAAGCGCGCAGGCCAGTTGCAGGTCCTCGAGAAGAACCGCGCCGATCGGCTCGAAAAGGGCAATCAGGCGCTGCTCGACCAGACCACCGAGCTGCAGAAGCGAAACCTGGACCTCGCCCGGCGCGTTGGCGATCTGACGCCGAAGGTGGCCGTCCTGGAAGAGGAGGTCCGGGCGCTGAAGGAGCAACGTTACGCCCTGGAGCAGCAGCTCGCGGCGATCCAGAAAGGCCCCAAGGCGATTGCGACGCCCACGCCCGGGGCCAGCCTCGTCCGGGAGGTCGGGCCCGCCGCCCCCCCCGCCGTGCCGATCCGGGGTCAGATCCTCAAGGTGGACGGCAGCGTGGCCAGCATCAGCGTGGGTTCGGCCGACGGGGTGACCGAGGGGATGTCGTTCGTCATCTACCGCGGCGCGGACTACCTCGGGAAGCTGCGGGTAACAGACGTCGAGCCGAACCGTTCCGGCGGCGACCTGACCCTGGTCCGCGGGGACATCCGACCGCAGGACTACGTCAGGGATGAACGGAGTTTCGGCCTGCAGCGGTAGCGCCGGCCGACAAGCAAGAACGGCGCGGTCGGCCCGATCGAAGGGCACGGAGCAATTCGTAGGGACGCGAGCACATGACGCAAGCCGATAGCCGTTTGGGTCCACAAGCACCGGTGGGCAAGGCCCGCAACGACATCTACACGGTCTTGCTGATCGTCGCGACCGTGTTCGTCCTCGCCGCGACGGTCGTCTTGGGCTATGTGTGTTACGATTACTACGGCGTGATCTTGCCACCGACGGTCCAGTAGAATGGGCAACTTGAGCGATTCGCTCAGGGAGCGACGGGCGTGATTATCGATTCGTTGCTCGGGATGTTCAGCGTCGATATGGGCATCGACCTGGGCACCTGCAACACCCTGGTGTGCGTCAAGGGCGAGGGCATCGTCCTGAACGAGCCGTCCGTCGTCGCGGTCAAGAAGGGCACGAACCGCGTCCTGCAGGATGGTAACGCCGTCGGACTGGTGGCCAAGGAGATGTTGGGCAAGACGCCCGGGAGCATCACGGCCATCCGCCCGCTGAAGGACGGCGTGATCGCCGACTTCGACATCACCGAGGCGATGCTCGGGTACTTCATCCGCAAGGTCCACGGCCGGCGGAATTTCTTCAAGCCGCGCGTCGTGATCGCCATCCCCTCGGGCATCACCGCCGTCGAGAAACGGGCCGTCTACGGCTCGGCCGAACGGGCCGGCGCGCGACGCGTCTACCTCGTCGAGGAGCCGATGGCGGCCGGTATCGGCGCCGGACTGCCCATCGCCGAGCCCACCGCCAGCATGGTCGTCGACATCGGTGGCGGCACGACCGAGGTGGCCATCATGACGCTGGCCGACATCGCCGTGTGTGAGTCGATCCGCGTGGCCGGCGACGACATGGACGAGGCCATCATCAACCACATGAAGAAGACGTACAACCTGATGATCGGCCCGCAAATGGCCGAGCAGGTCAAGATCGAGGTCGGCTCGGCGTCGGCCCAGCCCGAGGAGCTGACCAAGGAGGTGCGGGGTCGGGACATGATCTCGGGCCTGCCCCGCAAGACGGTCGTGACCAGCGAGGAGATCCGCGAGTCGATGAAGGAGCCGATCGGCAACATCCTCGACTGCGTCACGCGGACGCTCGAGCGGACCGAACCGGAGCTGGCCGCCGACCTGGTCGAGAACGGCATCTACCTGGCCGGCGGCGGCGCGCTGCTGCGCGGCCTGGACGACGTGATGAGCAAGGCCACCGGGCTCAGGTGCTTGTTGGTGGACGACCCGCTCTCCTGCGTGGCCCGCGGCACGAGCGTCTACTTGGAGAACCTCGGTGACTGGAAGGACACGATGGAATCCGACGAGGACGAGATGTAGTTCCATCGTGCGAGATCTGTCGTGAAAGCCCGCCTGACCTGGCCCAGCCGAAACGGCGTCTTCGCCATCCTGATGATCTGTTCGTGTATCTTGATGGTCCTGCCCACGCGATGGACGGGGGGTCTCAAGTGCGTCCGCCAGGTGCTGGTCCCGTTTCAGGACGGCGCGTACGTCCTGGCGGGCGGCGCGTCCTTGAGCGACCCAGATCGCGCCCCCATCACCGCTGAAGAGTACCGCGAACTCGTCGACGACTTGGAAGCGAAACGAAACGAGATCGTCTCGCTGCACCAACTAATCCGCGAGATGGAGGCGGAGCGTCCGACCGTTGGGCTGATCCTCCGGAAGCTGGTTGACAGAACCGCCAACCGCGAGGGCAAGTTGGTTCCCGCGCGGGTCATCGCCTACGACCCGTCGGCCTGGCGGGACACAGCGCTGCTCGGCGGCGGACGTCGCCGGGGGGTCCGCAACGGGGCCTGGGTCGCCTCGAGACACCGGCTCGACGCCGGCCAGAAGGACGGCGTCCAACAGGGCATGGTGGTCCTGGCCAGGGAGTTCCTCATCGGACGCGTCGACGAAGTCACCCCCTATACCTCGAGGCTGGTGCTGCTCAGCGACCTGGACGCCAAGGCCGAGGTCTGGATCGGGCGGGTCGAAGGCGAGCGCCTTTGCCTGCTGGGCTCGGCCGAGGCCCTCCGCGCCGGGCGGCATTGGGCCGAGAGCGGGCAGGAGGCCAACTTCCTGTTGGTCGGACGCGGCGACGGCGAGATGATCGTCGGTGGCGTGCACGAAGACTATGTCAACCGCAAGGCCGTGGCCGTCGGCGACCTGGTCATATCGGCCGGGACCAGCGCCGAGCTGCCCGTCGCCATGGTGATCGGACACGTCGAGCAGATCGAGGACGACCCCGCCCAGCGGCAGCTGCGCCAACTCGTCGTCCGTTGCCCCCTGGACACCTCCCGACTCCGCTGGGTCTACGTGGTCGACGCCCCGCCCCGCGACAAGAACGACGCGAAATGATCCTGGCAACCCGCGCCACTCACGGCAGTCCGTCCTCGGTGACCGATTTGCCCATGCGTCGTGCCTCAATCCGAGCCGCGACCGTCAGGGAGCGGTTGTCCTTGCCACCAAACACGGAACGCTAGGCCACAGATCCGCTGCGCCCCGACCGTCGCGGCTCAGCAGGGGCATGCTCTGCCGCCAGGAAATGGACTGCTGGATCGTCACGCCCCAAGCGTGGTTGCGGGGCTATAATGGCGCGGGGAGTGCAGGCCATGGGGCGACTCATTTGGCTCGTTGTTGTTGCGGTGGGGGCGGAGGCTGGGTCGCGCCCTGTCGCCACGACATCGTCTGCGCCGACGACGGGTGCTGCGCCCGTGGCGCCGTTAGCTCGCGCCAAGGCACTGGCCACCAGCGGTCGTTACGCCGAGGCGCTGTCGGTGTACGACGCCGTGGCGACGGAAGATCCGGCCGAGAAACTGGCCGCCGCGATCGGGGCGGCCAGCGTGATGGAACTGACCGGGCGGTATCGCCAGGCCCTGGGTCGGTTGGACGCCGTCCGCGCGGCCGGGCAGGCGGACGCCGGCTGGCAGGTGATGCGTGCTCGGTTGTTGACGGCCACCGGGCAATACGACCAGGCCGTCCAAGCGTGTCGCGCCGCCCTGGCCCTCGACGCCGAGTGCTTCGAGGCCCGCTGCCGCTGTGCCCGACTGTATGAGATCACTGGCCGGCGCGACCGCGCCCTGCGGCTCTACGCCTTCTTCGACCGACTGGCCCACACGCGCGTGCCCGAACGTCCCGATCAGCTCGTCTGGCACGGGCGGGGGTTCTATCGCCACAGCCTGCTGACGCGTCACGCCAACCTGGCCAAGCGGACCCGGTACGTGCTGCACGAGCTGTTTCAACCGGCCTATGAGGTCAAGGACCCGCGGTACTGGCCTGCGCGGATCGCGTCGGCGGAGCTCCTGTTGAGCAAGTACAACCTGCACGACGCCGAGGAGGACTTCAAGGCGGCCCTGGCGATCAACCCCAACCTGCCCGCCGCCCGGGCGGGCCTGGCGAATATCGCCCTGGAGAAGTGGCGGTTCGAGGCATGCGAGAAACACCTCGAGCACGCCCTCGAGGTCAACCCGAACCACATCCTGTCGCGCAACGTCCTGACGCGGTTGCGACTGACCGAGCGCAAGTATCCCCAGGCCGCCGCCCAGGCCGAACGCACGCTCCAGATCAACCCCAACGACCTCGAGGCCCTGTCGCTGGCGGCCGCCGCCCACGTCAGGCTGGGCGACGCGAAGACGGCCGTCCGCTATGAGCGGCGCGTCGCCGAGATCCATCCACGCTGCGCCCTGCTGCACCACACGGTGGCGGAGTGGCTGGCGGCCGCACGCCAGTTTCCCGAGGCGGAGCAACGCTATCGACGGGCCATCGAGCTGGACGCGGGCTGGTCCGAGCCGCAGACGGCCCTCGGGTTGATGTACATGCAATGGGGCCGCGAACAAGACGCCCGACAGACGCTCGATGCCGCCTGGCAGCTCGATCGGTTCAACCGAAAGACCTACAACGTCCTTCAGCTCCTCGAGCAGATCGAGGGGTTCGAGCGGACCGAGTCGGCCCACTTCGTCGTCAAGCTCGATGCCAACCAGGACGGCGTGCTCGTGCCGTACTTCGTCGAGACCCTCGAATCGATCTGGCCGGGGCTGTGCCGCGACTACGACTACACGCCGACCGACAAGACGATCATCGAGGTCTTCCCGTCGCACCGGGCCTTCAGCGTGCGGATCACGTCCCGGCCGTGGATCCACACGATCGGCGCCTCGACCGGTCGCGTCATCGCCATGGACGCGCCGAGACACGGCGCGAGCATAACCGGCCCGTTCGATTGGGGCCGGGTCCTTCGACACGAGCTGACGCACACGGTGACCCTGGCGGCCACGCGTAACCGGATCCCCCACTGGCTGACCGAGGCCCTGGCCGTCAGGCAAGAGGGCGCGCCGATGAGCTTCCGTTGGATGGGACTGCTGTCGCGTGCGCTGCGCCGGGACCGGCTGTTCACGCTGGAGACCATCGACTGGTCTTTCGTCCGCCCGAAGCGCCCGGGCGACCGCGAGCAGGCGTACGCCCAAAGCCGGTGGATGGCCGACTTCATCGTCGCCGAACACGGCTATGAATCGATCGGCAGGCTGCTGGCCTTGTTCCGAGCCGGGAAAGTCCAGTCCGAGGTCATCCGCGCGGTGTGCGGCGTGGACCTGGACGGATTCGGCGCGCGATTTCGAAAGTGGGCCACCGAGCAGGTCCGAACGTGGGGGCTGCCGGTCACGCCTATCCCGCCGACCGAGCGGCTCCGGGCAACCGTGAAGGAACGGCCGGAGGACCCGGTCGCATTGGCCGCCTTGGCCGAGGCACTGCTCTACGACGGAAAGCATACGCATGCCGACCATACCGCCCGGCGCGCCCTCAAGCTTGACGCGAACAACGTCCGGGCGCTGACCGTACGCTGCGCCGTTCTCATGGGCTCATGGCGCACGAGCCACGGGGAATCGGTCCGCCAGAAGCTCGCCGACGAGGCTAACCCCCTGATCCAGCGGCTGGCCCGACTGGATGCCGCCAACCTCGTCGCGCCGCGGTTCGCGGCCCAACTAGCGATGGACCGTGAGGACCTGGGGGCGGCCAGGCCGTGGTTGGAGCGGCTGCGACGGGTCTCGCCCCACGACCCGGTGTCGCGTCAGGGCTTCGCGGCCCTGTACCTCGAGCAGGGCAGGTTCGACCGGGCCCTGGCCGAGCTGACCGGATTGGCCCCCGTCAACGAGCACGATCCTGAGCTGCCCCTACAGATCGCCAGCCTGTGCGGTCGGCTCGGCCGAGAAGCCGAGGCCGCCCGCTGGCTGTACCGCGCCGTCAAGATCGATCCCTACGACGCCGAGACCCACGAACAGCTCGCCGCGCTGAGCCTGAAGCTCGGCAAGACTGACGACGTCATCCGCGAGTACCGCGCGCTGTGCGAGCTGCAACCGACGAGGTCCGAGCACTTCGCCCGCCTGGCAGTGCAATACAAGCGGATCGGCAAGCTCGAGCTGGCCAAACGGGCCGCCCGCCGGGCGGTCGAGCTCGATCCGGATTCGCCGGTGAGCGCCCTGCTCCGCAGTGGACCGTAGACGTTTGACACGGAATCCATGACGTAATTTTGGGTATTGATCCCGCCGCTATAGGCATATCTACAAGCCAAAGCCATGTTACCAAACGTTAATCCAGTGCTACTTTACAAAAGATTTGCGTAAGTTTAACAAAAGGGGCTTGTTTCGCACGGCCGATAACGGTATAGATAAAGAAAGCAGGGATGTCATGGGCCCAGGGCAATCGGAGTGCCGGGCGGCATCCCAGCCACCGGGGCGGTGGACCGCACGACCGGGGTAGATCCTGCGATGAACGTGCTCGTGATCAACTGCGGTAGTTCTTCGATCAAGTACAGACTGTACGACGTCGAGACGGAGCTTGATCGTGCCCAAGGCTTGATCGAACGGATCGGCGAGGGCCACGCGCACCTGGTGCACCGAACCAACGGGCACCAGGTCGAACTCACTGAAGCCATCGACGATTACGAGCAGGGCGTGCGCCGCATCATGGAGTTGCTCATCGCCGAAGGCGATCCGCCGCCATTGCGCGCGGTGGACGATTTGATCGGTGTCGGCCACCGCGTGGTCCACGGGGGCGAGGCGTTCAGCAAGTCGGTTGCGGTGGACGATCGGGTTCTGGCCGCCATCGAGGACTGCTGCGAACTGGCTCCCCTGCACAACCCTGCGAACCTGGCCGGCATCCATGCCGCGATGAAGATCATCCCCGATCGACCGCACGTGGCCGTGTTCGA
>CAYOGX010000133.1:0-8468 GCA_964403235.1 uncultured Planctomycetales bacterium
AACAGCGTCGCGGCGGCCTCCAGACCGGCCTGCGCGTCGACGCACTTGCTGTCGGTCAGGCCGACGTTGATGTAGACCGGCAGGCCATAGTGTTTGCCCAACTCGGTCATCGCCACCGCCATCAGGCCCTGTTCGGGGCCCGCGAAGATGAGCTGCGTCGTTCGCATGTCGAACGCGTGCGGGATGCCGCCGAAGCAGACCGGGGTGCCGGGCCGGATGAGCTGGGTAACGCACAGCCCGGCGAGGATCTCGGCCGTTTCCTGCGCCAGCGTGCCGGCCAGCGTGGCCGGGGCGCTCATGCCCGTCTGCGCCATCGGCCCGATCGGCACGGGCAGCGGCACCTTGGCAGTCTCCAACAGCAGGTCGATCCCATTCGTGGCGAACCGCAACGGGCTGATCGGCTCGAGAAACGGATACGCCGGCGGAAACCGTGCCAGATCGTCGGCCGATCCCGCCACCGCCGCGAACAGTTCCACGACGAACCGCGCGCTGGCGCGGTCGTGGAACCAGAACGTGATCGGCTTGGTCGTCGTGCGAAGCTGCGCGGCCGCCACCTCGACGCAGCGGTACGCGACGTCGATCTCGTGCGGATCGGACATCGCCCCGACGATGTTGATGGCCGGCAGGATCTCGCCCAGCTTGGACGCTTGGACCACATCGTCTAGCGTCGCGAACCGGCGGACACCATCGCGGCCGATCCAATACGCCTCGCCGGCGACAGAGTTATAGTTCCGCTGTCCGGCTCCGAACGCCGCACATTGGGACCGATCGCGGCCATAGATCGTGAACGTCTTGCCGGCCGAGGCGATGCACTCGTCGACCAGGCCCGGCGGGATGCGGACCCGGCCGGACGCGCGATCGACACTGCCGCCGGCACGGTCGAACATCGCCACCATTTCGTCGTGCGGCACGAGGACGCCCGTCCGCTCGAGAATATGTCGAGCGGCCTGGTCGATCCGCGCCACGCCCTCATCACCAAGCACACGAAGATTCATCGTGTCATCCGTTCATCCATACGCACGCGTCGGCGCGAACAAGTGGTCCGCGGGACGGACCTTACTTGGAGGCCACACGGTACACGTCGGCGCCGCACGAGACGTAGATGGCCTTGTCCGATCCGATCGTGACGTTCGCGACCTTCGCGGGCAACTCGGCCACGACGCGACATTTGTCGGCGACCAGGTCGAGCGCGACCAGCGACGTCTCGCTGCCATAGTAGACCCGCCCGTCGCCGGGCGCGGCCGTGACGTGACCGGTACACGCCGACGCGTCCGCAATGGGACCCGACCCGAGCTGCTGTTTGGGCGCATCATACACCCACAACCGGCCGGCGACGACGATGACCACGCGCCGGGTCTTCGTGTCGTACACGATGGGGCCGACGTGAGAAACATCCTTGAACGGGCGCGTGAAGGTCGGTTTACCCGATGCCAGGTCCAGCACACCGAACCTGGCCGGCTCGCCCTTCTTGGTCGGGAGCCCGTTTCCGCGCAGGGACGTGCCGAGGTAGGCATACCGATCGTCGACGGCCAACGCCGCAATTGCCTGCTCGCCGAGCGGGTTCTCGATCAGCCGCGTCTTGCCCGTGCCCGATTCGGTGACGGCCACCGCGCCGCCGTACGTGCCGTAGCGGGCCATCCATCCCGAATACAGCTTGCCGTCCGGCCCGACCACGATGCCGCCGGTCGGTCGGATGTAGGCTGGCCCGACGCGTGCGATCGTCTTGGGGTTCTTGTGGTTCCACTGGTCCCACGGCTGGTCGGCGTCGTAGCGGATGATCTCGCCGCCAGCGTAAGCGGCCGCGTAGACCACCCCGTCGATGAAGGCGACATCATAGACCTCCCCGCCGGCGTCGGAGATGGTCCTCGTGTTGACGAGTTTCTTGGTCTTGGTGTCGAGCCAGAACAGCGTCTGTCCGAACGTCGGCCCGCCCCACAGCCGGCCGCGCCCGTCGGCGGCGAGAAAGTGCGTCGTCCGGCCCGCCGATTCGATCGGGATCGGTTTCAGCGTTAAGTCCCTGTCGCCCGGCTTGATCACGAAGTAGTCCTGCCCGCGCACACCGAGCACGCGCCCCTTCTTGTCGCCCGCCAACGCCCGGCCGCCGCGCAGATCGATGTCCGCGATCAATCGGAGCGCCCGCTCTCCCTTGGCATACCGATAGATCGCATTGGCTTGACGCAAGAAGACCACGTCGTTCGTGGTCATGTAGCTGTCCACCGACCACGTGCCCTTCTCGGCCGGCGGCGTGGGAAACGGAGGCGGGTCGACGGGCTCGAACGACCCGCCCTTGAACGCCCGCGCGCCGGCCAGGAAATGGCCGTTCCACGAGACGCCCGCGCTGACGCCTTTCAATGCCTCGGGGACCGGCTGGAATGCCTTGGCGGCCGGATCGTACAGTTTGACCGTCGGCTTCTCGGTCCCGAAGCTGCACAGGACGCGGCCGTCCGGCGTGGCCGAGACCAGCCTAAGGTACAGGTTCGGCGGCGCGGGCGCGCCGCAGTCTTCTACCGTGTAGGTCTCCAGGTCCAGCGCGCCCAGCTTCGCCCCCGAATACGTGCCACCATAGACCCGCCCGTCACCGCCGATCGCCAGGTTCCAGATGTAGCTCTCGCCCGGAAAGTTGACCGTCCTAACGAACGCCATCTTCTTCAGGTCGAACACCATGAACACGCCGTCGTAGTACGTGCCCACGATCAGCCGGTCGCCCGGCACCTCCCGCAGCGCCCACGACCCCGCCCCGGCCGGCGCGCGGACCACCCGGCCGGTGTTCTCCTCGGGGTCGATGAAGATCAGCTCCATGTGCTCGATCTCGTTCATGTTGGTCAGGACCAGCATCTCGCGGCCGGTGGCGCGGTCGGTGACCATTCGGCCGGCCAACACGTTCTTGGCCCGACAGGGCCTGCCCAGGTGCTCGACCTTCATGGCAGCTCCGTGCGCGGCCATCGCCGCCAGCAGCACACATGAAATCGTCTTCATCAGACCACCTCCATCCGCGTACGCGTCGCCACCGGTCGGTGGATGACGATACCATATGCCACGCACCGCCTGTCGGACAAGGACGCTGAATCACCACGGACCATCGCCGGCCAACGCGCGGAGCGCCGAGCCCCGGCGCCGTTTTTTGCAGGGGGCCTGGTAAGTGGCGCGCTTCTACGCAACAATGGGCGCCCGAGACACCTGCCATGAACACAGACCTTAGCGAACGCGTCGACCGTTGGCTCGAACACATCCGTGCGCTGGTCGACGAGATCGGCCCGCGCGGCTCCACGACCGAAGGCGAACGCCGCGGCTCGGAATACTGCGAGCGGATACTGACCGACCTGGGCCTGTCGCCTCGGGTCGAGCCGTTCCGCAGCGCCCGTTCGATCTACCATCCTCACCTGTTGGCGGCCGTGATGGTGCTCGTTGCGGTCGGCGTGTATCCCCTGGCGGGGCGCTTCAGCGCGGGCGTGGCGTTCGTCCTATCGCTGGTGGGGCTCGTCTCCGATCTGATGGAGCTGGGGTTCCGCGACAACCTGCTGAGGCGTCTCGTGCCCAAGGGCGACAGCCAGAACGTCGTCGCGGTCGTCCCGCCCCGAGGCCAGCACAAGCAGGATCTGGTCCTGATCGGTCACGTCGACAGCCACCGCACGCCGATCGTGTTCCGCTCGTCCCGCTGGTTGGGGGCGTTTCACCTGTTTACGACGATTGCCTTCGTGACGTTCTCGGCCCAGACGGTGCTGTACGGCCTGGGCACGGTGACGCAGTGGGGTTGGATCTGGCCGGTGTCGATCCCATCCGCCGTCTGCGCCGTTCTGCTGGCCGCCATCTGCATCCAGGCCGACTGCACGCCCTTCAGCCCCGGCGCCAACGACAACGCCACCGCGGCCGGCCTGGTCCTGACGCTCGGCGAGCATCTGGCGTCCGAGCCGCTCGAGCATTCTCGCGTCTGGCTGGCCTGCACCGGCTGCGAGGAGGTCCAGCACTACGGCGCGATCGACCTGTTCCGCCGGCATCAGGCCGAGTTGCACCGCCCCACCGCCGTCGTGTTCGAAAGCCTCGGTTGCGACGGACCCGCCTGGCTGATCAAAGAGGGCATCATCGTCCCGTTCTACGCCAGTCGCGATCTCGTCGCGCTGGCCGAGCGGCTCGCCAACGAGCACCCCGAATGGCGGGCCTATCCCACGAAGATCGCCGGCGGCAACACCGAGATGGCCGACGCTCTCCGTGTCGGCATCCCCGCCATCACGCTCTGCGGGATCACTGCCGACGGTCGCCTGCCCTACTGGCATCAGACCGGCGACACCGTCGACAAGATGGACCCCGAGGTCCTGACCCGCGCGTACGCCTTCACCCGGGCGTACCTACAAGCCCTCGACGCACGGACGGTACCCGGCCCCGTCGAAGGCGATCACTGACCGTGTCTGAAGGGTTTGCCGGCCTGGTATTGGCCGAGACGGCCGGCGATGGCGTCGGTCAGCTCCTTGTGACCGAGCGTCTTGGCCAGCGCCAGGGCGCGCTGGGCCGTGGCGACGGCCTGGTCGAAATGGCCAAGCTCGGCATGGGCGGCGGCCAGGGCGTCCAGGACGCGGGGGCTCTCGCCTGCACTGAGCTCATCGGCCTGGCGAGCCAGGCGGACGGCCTCGGCCCCGTCGCGGAGTTCCGCCTTTGGGCACGTGGCCAAGATCCAGGCCAGGTTGTTCAAGATCCCGGGCTGATCCGGGACGTGTTTCATGGCTGAGCGCAGCAACGTCACGGCCCGGGCGTACTGACCGGTCCGCATGTAGATGGCCAGCAGATTGTCGCGTGCGGGTCCGTGGTCGGGTCGGAACTTCAACGTCTCGCCAAACCACCGGGCCGCCTCCTCCGACTTGCCCAACCGTGCCAGCGCGATCCCCAGGTTGTTGCACGCCTCCACGTTGCCGGGCTCGTGGCTCAGGAGGTCCGCGTAGGTGCTGACGGCCTGCTCGAGCTTGCCTTGGGCGGTCAGCACCACGCCGAGGCGGTTCCTCGCGCGGATGAGATGGGGAGCGTTCTTGATCGCGGCGCGGAGTTCGGCCTCTGCCCGAGCGTGTTTGCCCCTTTGATGGAGCAGCCAGCCGATGTCGTCGTGGGTCATGGCATGGTCGGGATCGAGCGCCAGCACCCGATGATACGTTGCGAGCGCCCCATCCGTCTGGCCGAGCCGGGCCAGCGCGCTCGCAAGGTTGTAATGGGCCGCGACAAACGACGGTTGCAGCTTGATTGCCTCACCGTACTGCTCGACCGCCCGCGCGATCTGCCCTCGGGCGACCAGCGCCAACCCGAGGTTGTTCCGCGCCAGGGCGAAATCCGGTTTGCACCGCACCGCGCGCTCGAGCGCTTCGACGGCCTCGGCGTGCTCGCCCTGCTTGTACAAGGCCCAACCCAGGTTGTTGTGCGCGGTGGCCAGGGTCGGGTCGAGCTCGATGGCCTGTGTAAACAGGGCCAGGGCGCGTTCGTGCTGGCCCTGTTGGTGCAGGACCCAGCCCAGGTTGCTCCGGGCCTCCGCGGAGTTCGGGCGGAGCCTGAGGACCTGACGGTAGCGTTCAGCCGCCAATCCATACTGTCGCATCAAGGCCAGGCCCAGTCCGGCGATGCTGCTGTCCTGTCCCCTCGCCTCGCGAATGGCCCCGCGATACAGGGGCGCGAGCAGATTCTCGACCGGTGCGTAGTCATCCGTGAGAACCATCTCGCCGTTGCGCTCGAGGAGCTCTGCAAGCTGCTCGGACGCGAGGAGAGTGCCGGGGCACGAGGCCTCGGGGCCCAAACTCATCGGCGGGGGTACCTCGACATCGCTCGGGCTGGCGACCACCACGAACGTGTCCCGCATGTGACAGTCCACCCAGGACGGGGACGTCCGGCATCTGAAGACCCATACGTGATCGAACGTCTTGCCGAGCGTATTGACCACGGCCCCCAGGAAGCGGCCCGAAGCCAACATGTCGATCAGGTTGAGCATGTAGACCCCGTCGTCGGCCATCACCTGACGCAGCTTCTCGTTGAACTCGAGCGTGGTCAGGTGGTACGGGACCGCGTAGTGGTTGAAGGCGTCGCCGTAGACGAAATCGTACCCGACCCACTTGGGGTCTCGCTGCCGGGCGCGCAGCAGATCATCGAGGTGGTTGCGGGCGTCCAGGTGGTGGATGCGTATGGTGGTGTTGGGCTCGAGCCCCATCGAGGCCATGGCGGCCGCGGACACGGCCGGATCGATCTCCGCCACGTCGACGGTACTGCCCGGCCACAGCCGTTCGACGTACCTCGGAAACGTGTATCCCCCCCCGCCGATGAACAACGTGCGAATGGGTTTGCGTCCGCCGGCCAGCCGGTGCGTCACGTCGGCATACAGCCGTTCGTAGTCATAGTGCAGCGCGGTCGGATCGCCCACAAGGACCCAACTGTGAACGAGGTAGTCAAGGGTGAGTGATCGAAGGTTCGGCTCGTCGGGCTGGGCGGTTACCTTGATGAAGCTGTAGGCGCTCTCGGTCTGATAGACGATGGCTTCGGAGCGGATCTCCCGCAGGCCAAGGTCGACTATGACCGCCCGCGCCCAAGACCCGGGGCTGACCAGCAGGAGCGCCAACACGACCAGCGACCCCGTCCAGATCCGGCTCAGCCACGAGTGGATCGCAAACCCCACCCCCACGACGGCCAGGATCCCGCTGACCAGGGCGACCGTCGCCGTCGACCCGATGGCGGCGATGAACCAGTACCCCGTCAGAAACGTGCCGAAGATGCTGCCGACGGCGCCCCAGGCATAGACGTTACCGACGGTTCTGCCCATCTGGCGGCCCTGGTCCAGCGCCATCTTGGCCACCACCGGCGCGACGGTCCCGAGCATCGCCGCGGGCCACAGGAAGATCAGCGCCACGTGCACGGCGATGTGGCTCGCCCAGCTCAACGACGTCAACGACTCCCATTCGCCCACGTGGCGGTTCAGCGGCAGGCTCAATAGGCAGCACACCGAGGCGAAGATCAGCAGCACCGACAGCACCCGCGCCGGCCGATACCGATCGGCCAACCGTCCGCCGACGTAGTTCCCCACGGCCAGACCCGTCAAGACGACGCCGATGACGGACGTCCACGTATACAGGGACGCGCCCAGGTGCCGGGCCACCAATCGGCCGGCCACCAGCTCCAGCACCATCACGCAGAAGCTCGCGAGAAACGCCACCGCGCACGGCAAGATCCATTCGACCCGCCGCCAGGTCGACGTGGGCGCGGCCTCGGACGTGCGCTTCTTGTTTGCCTTGCGGGGTCTCGCAGGCATCGGTTCATCCCCAATCGGCGCTTAGGAACCCACAGCGTGCCATATTGTAGCGGCATCGCGTGGGAACGTCCCGGGGCAGGAGATGAAGTCCCATTCACTACGCGGAGTCCTTTTGCAGCAGACGCCAGGTTCGACGACATCGAGTGCCAGTGGGGTACCGTCCCCCAACCCGCGACGTTGTCCGCCTTGGCCCTCGACGGCCTGGGCAGGCGCACCAAGCGCGGGGTTCCGTGCAGGCGGCATAGTGTCTTCGGATGAGTCGGCAGCGTCGCCGCGCTCATGCTGACGCGCTTGGCCAGGACCACTTTCCCCCGGAAATGCCCTTGTCTGAGGTTTATGAACAACGAATAATTCAGGTGGTCATAACGAGGCAACCCCAGACAGAGCAGGTGAGGTCGGAGGACAGGACGATGGGGAAGCTCGCGAGATCCTCAACGGGACAACTGCCGTCAAGTCGAATGGGTATCGGCCGGGGTGCCGGCAGCTTGTTGCTCGCGCTCGGTGCGGTCTTGCTCATAGGAGGCCAGACACGGGCGCTGGCCCAAGCGTGCTTTACGTGGGTGGATAGCACGCCCAGCCCGGTGGCACGCGGCGACCACGCGATGGCGTACGACAGCGTCCGCGGCGTGACGGTCCTGTTTGGCGGGGCCGAATTCACGGGGGGCGATTACGGCGACACGTGGGAATGGGACGGGACGAGCTGGACGCTCAGGGGCAGCAGCGGCCCGTCGCCACGCGATGGCCACGCGCTGGCGTACGACAGCGCGCGGGGCGTGACCGTCCTGTTCGGCGGGTATCGGTATAGCGGCGAGACGTGGGAATGGGACGGGACGAGCTGGACGCTCAGGAGCAGCAGCGGGCCGTCGCCACGCGGTTGGCACGCGATGGCGTACGACAGCGCCCGCGGCGTAACCGTCCTGTTCGGCGGGGACGACGGGAGCCTTGACGGCGAGACGTGGGAATGGGACGGGACGAGCTGGACGCTCAGGAGCAGCAGCGGCCCGTCGCCACGCCGGTGGCACGCGATGGCGTACGACAGCGTCCGCGGCGTGACGGTCCTGTTCGGCGGGACCAGCGGGGGTGGCGAGACGTGGGAATGGGACGGGACGAGTTGGACGCTCAGGAGCGGCAGCGGTCCGTCGCCACGCCGGTGGCACGCGATGGCGTACGACAGCGTCCGCGGCGTGACGGTCCTGTTCGG
>CAYOGX010000134.1:0-8459 GCA_964403235.1 uncultured Planctomycetales bacterium
CCAGCATCTTCGCGTGGATCTCGAGGCCGCGTCCATGTCGGTGCGGAGCGGCCATGGCGGGGCGATTCCGTACGCGAAGTGGCCGTACCGGTTGGGACCATGGGCCAGGCTGCTGCACTATCCAGACCGGTACTATGCGTCCAACGACCGTTTCCAGGAGTGGTTCCGCCAGCAGGACCCGGACTACTACCAATACCGCGGTCGGAAGAAGCGAGGCTGGCGACGGCCGTGGGGCATCACCCTGGCCGTCGGACCGCGCCGCACCAGGACGGTGACCCAAACCATCACGGTCAAGGCGCGGGCCGGACGCGAGGGCCGCCGCATTGTCGGCCCGTCGGCCGGAGGCGGCCGGGCCGGCCGCGCCGCCTCGAGGGGATACGGTCCGGTGGCGCCCCGCAAGGGCCGTACGTACACGGTCACACGCACACACAGTTGGCAGCCGACCAGATTCTTCGTTCGCGGCTACACCACGTTCGGGCCCTACGAGTGGGCCAAGAGCTGGATCAGCAGCTACGCGTTCGACAGGCTCGCCGATTCGCGGTTCAGGGAGTACTACGAGACGATAACCCAGCCGAAACTGAATTACATATTCGGCCCGCTGAATCCGAAGCTCCAGACGATTCACTATCCCCACTGGGTCATGGACATCAACGAGGCGCGGAAGGACAAGGACGCCAACGGCAATCTGATTCGCAAGGTCCGCACGCGCTACTACTACCTCGAGGTGATCGCCTCCAGCCGCGAGGGCTCGGCCAACTGGGACGCGTCCATCATCAGCGACAACCTGAGCGACCCGGTGACCAAGGACTATGGCGGGTGGGTTGCCCCGGAGGCCATCAAGGCCAGGGCCTTCAAGGGCACGGGCGCCCTGGAGGTCAAGGGGCCCGTGCAGGTCGGCGCCCTGCCCATGTGGCGATACACCGCCGAGGGCAAGGAACAGATCATCAACCCCGACGGCACGCTGAAGGACGAACGGACAGTGTACTTCTCGTGGTACTTCATCTTCGGCGGGGTGGACACCGGCGGCGAGGCCGAAATCTCCAACCCCGCCAACTGGGACCGTTTCGACGAGCCCCCGGCGCCGATGGTCATGGACTTCACCGAGCAGGACACGAGTGCCGGGCCCGACCCGGCCTATTACGACGACGATCCCGACACCGGCGTCAGGCGGGAGCACTTCGCCTACCTGGCCATCGTCCGGACGGGTACGAAATCGGCCGTCTGGAACCAGAAGTTCAAACTCTCAAACCCCACGAAATCCATCTATACCGTCGCCCAGGCCAAGGTATTCAACAACAGCAGTTGGGACCTCTGGACGCAGGACTGGCAGGTGCAGTTGACCCGCGTGCAGGACTGGGGCGACTGGACTGTGCGTCTGGGTCTGGGGCTGGCTGACGTCCCGCTGACTGAAGGTATGGTTCGCGGCGACGACGTGGCCGTCGCCCACAGGTTTATGGCGGCGTGGGCGCCTGCAATGGCAGACATGAGCATACACCACTAGCCGACGAATGGGCCCAGGGCCCGGGTAATGCCGTGAGTAAACGACAACAAGAAAGAAGCAGACTACGGCGGGGCGGACGGGCCAGGCGGGGCGGACAGGTGCTGATCCTGGCCATCGTGGGCATGACCATGCTCGTGTCCCTGATCTTCTACGTCTACAACCTCGGAGACCAGGTCAGCCGCCGACTGTCACAGCAGAACGTCGCCGACGCCGTCGCCGTCAGCGGGGCCGGGCAGATGGCCCGCTGCATGAACGTGGTGGCGATGAACAACGTCGCCGCCTCACGCGCCGTCGCGCTCGTGCCGGTCATGGACGGGATACCCTTGTCGGGCGAGATGGCGCACGGGGAACTCCAGGCCTGGCGCCAGGGGATGGATCGGACGATGTCGCAGATGCGCAGCGAGGGGGCCCTCAGCAGCGACGTCAAGGCCAAGGTCCTCGATGGGATGCAGGCGCTGTACGACAGGCTGCTGAGGCAGGAACGGACCATCAAGCCCGTCCTGGACATGAAGCACCTGCTCGAAGAGGCCGCCTACTGGGCGATACGGGGCCATGGCGGCGCGCCGCCTCACGGCAGCCTGTGGCGGACGGCCGTCACCATGGACGAGTTCAGCCAGGCCACCGTCGCCGCTGCCGGCGTGCTCTCACAGGCCAACGCCGTCCGGTTCGCCTACGACAACCTCGGGGACCACAACGTCGACAGCGCCGCGTTCATCGTGCCGATCCTCCCGAAGCTTCCGGCCCACCGGGGGGACCTGGCGGACTTCAGCCCGCCGCTGCGTCAGCGGCTGCGCGTGGACCTGGAGGCGGCGACGATGGTGATGGAGAACGGCAGCGGGGGGGCGATTCCTCACCCGGCGTGGCCTTATCGCCTCGGGCCGTGGGCCAGACTGCTGCACTACCCCGACCGCTACATGGTCGCCGACGAGCGCTTCCGCGACTGGTTCCGCCAGCAGGACCCGTTCTACTGGCAGTATCACGGCCGGCACAAGCGGGGCTGGCGGCGGCCGTGGGGCATCCGCGTGCCGGTTGGCCCGCGCAGGACAGGTACGCGAAAGCCTCGGTCGGGCAGGCGCATATCCGGCCCGTCGGCCGGGGGAGGCCGCGCCGGACGCGCCGCCGGAAGGGGACACGGCGCCCACCGCGGCGGGAGCTACTCCTGGCAGCCGACCCGGCTCATCGTCCGAGGGTACAGGACCTTCGGCCCCTACGAGTGGGCCAAGAGCTGGGTCACCAGCTACGCCTACGACGCCCTGGGAGACTCCCGGTTCCGCGAGTACTACGACAAGCTCAGCACCACCAAGCTCAACTACATCTTCGGGCCCGTCAATCCCCAACTGGCCACGATCCACTACCCGATCTGGATCACGGACCTGGAAAAGGCCAGGCTCGAAAACGACGAGCACGGCAACCCGATCAAGAAGGTCCTGACGCGGTACTACTACATCGAGGTGATCTCCAAGAAGCGCGAGGGCTCGGCCGGGTGGGCCGACTCGATCACCAGCGACAACCTCGGGGATCCGGTGGCCAAGGAGTTCAGCGGGTGGATGCCCCCCGAGAACCTCAAGGCCAAGGTCTTCCGCAACAACGCCAAGGTCACGGGCCCCGAGAAGGTCGGTATCCTGCCGATGTGGCGGTTCACCTCCGAAGGCAAGGAGACCATCCTGAACCCCGACGGGACCGTCGAGGACGAGTGGCCGGTATACTTCTCGTGGTACTTCATCTTCGGGGGCGTGGACGTCGGCCCGGACGAGTACCCGATTGCCAACCCGGCCAACTGGGACGCGTTCGACGAGCCCCCGGCGCCGACGGTGATGGACGGGTCGGACGACGGGGGGGCCGGGATCGCCGGCGGGGAGTACTACTCCGACGACCCCGACGTCGGCGCCAGGCGAGAACACTTCGCCTACCTCTCGATCATCCGGACGGGCACGAAGTCGGCCGTCTGGAACCAGAAATTCAAGCTCTCCAACCCCACCAAGTCGATCTACACCCTCGCCCAGGCGAAAATATTCAACAACTCCAGTTGGGACCTGTGGACGCAGGACTGGCAGGTGCAGTTGAGCCGCGTGATCGACTGGGAGGACTGGACCCGTCGGCTGGGACTGGGCCTGACCGACGTGCCGCTGACCGAAGGCATGGTCCGCGAAGAGGACGTCTCGACCTGCTATGAATTCATGAGATCCTGGCTGCCCGCGATGGCGGATATGAGCATACACCACTGACCGGGCGCAGCGCGACCGAGGTGACGCAGATGAACAGGCAACGACGAGACGGACGATCCAGGCGGGGCGCGGCCCTGATCGAGTTCGTCATGATCATCCCCATGCTGGCGATGATCATCGGGCTGACGTTCTTCTTCGGGTGGACGATGGGCAACAGGCTCCACGTCCGCGAATCCAGCCGATACGCCGCCTGGCGCCACGTCCGCACGAAAAGCGCCGTCGGGTCGGGCCGGCTCAACGAGGCGTTCTACGACCATCGCGGCACGAACATCGGCATCACCCGCGGGCTCGGCACCGAGGAGACGATCGACGACCTGATCACCGCGGCCGGCACCATGGGAAGCGAGCACGCGACGTTCGCCGACTCGGTGATCTGGGGCTGCGGGCACCAGGGCCGGACCGTCCGCGTCCGCGCCAAGTTCCCCTCAGAGGTCGGGCTCTACCGGCGGTTCCAGGGCAGACTGGCCAGCTACCACGCCCGCGACGGCCGGCAGTGGCGCCGTGAGGACGACCTGACACCCGAGCAGGACGTGCGGGACGTGTTCCTGAGCGATCTCGACCAGGCCCTGTACGCCCTGGAGAACGGCGGGTCGCGGATGGCCAAGGTCATGCGCATCACCTACCTGAACAAGTGGGGCGCCTGGCCGCACTGACCGCCGGACGGGTCCGCCCATGAACGATACCCCCGACCAGCCGGCGCCGCGGAAAACGACCCCGACCTGGCATTGGGCGGTGTACGCCCTGCTCCTGGCCACGAGCATCTACGCCGCCGTGCTGGTCTGCCAGAGAGTCCTGGCCCCCCCCCGGCCCGCCGCCTCGGCCGGCGGACGCTCGCGACCCGGGTACGACACCGGTCGGCTGGACCGGTCGACAGAGGACGACTTCTGGACCGGGCGGGGCGACGGGCCCAAGGACCTGCCGGCCATGATCGCCCGGTCCCTCCGCGCCGGGACGCTCGAGCAGCAGGACGCCGACCCCGGCGACCTGCCGCCGCCCCCCGGAGCGGTGCGGCGCGGATCGTGGCGGCAGGCCTCGCCCGCCGGACTCATGCAGCGCGCCGTATACGAGCGCCGCGGCGCCGTCGCCGAGGCGGCCGACCACTACGTCGCAGCGCTCCTGGACGCAGGCTTCACCCGCCACGACAACTCGCGCCCCGCCGGCGGGCCGGTCAGGCTCCACTTCTCCAAGGGACGCACCCACGCGGTGGTGACCTTGCGGGTCAACCCCAGGGACACGCAGACCACGCTGATATCATTCATCCTTCTGATCGACCGGAAACCGAGCGACACCGCAAGACCACCAGCGAAAGAGGGTTGAACCATGGAAGAGCAGCAGGAACCTCACGGCGTGAAGAACAAGGGCCTGCTCGTGACCGCACTGGTCCTGGGCGTCCTGGTTGTGCTCGTCTACAACTGGCACATCGGGCAGGTCAGGGACGCCGGCACCGGCGAGAAGATCACGATGCCCGTGCTCAAGCGCACGATGGCGGCCGGAGAAGACATCGAGGCCTCGGACATCGAGGTCAGGCAGGTCGAGACGCACTTCAAGGACACGATCGGGCCCGACGTGATCCTCAACACCCAGCCCGAGGCGTTGATCGGGGAGGTGCTCAGCCGGCCCGTGCAGCGGGGGCGGATGCTCCGTTGGGACGACATTCTCGGCCGAAGTCCCGAGCCCCCGCCCCCCGTGGATCCGGGTACGGTGGCGTTCCAGTTGCCCATCAGCGCGCGCCAGTCGCCGGGCCAGATGCTCCGTGTCGGCGACCGCATCACCGTGCTGGGCACCGTGAACGTTCCGGGCAAGCCGCTGACCACCTACCGCATCCTGGACGGGGCGAAGGTTATTTCGGTCGGCGGTGTGGCGCCCGATCGCTGGACGAAGCGCTCGGGACGGCCCGGGCTAGCGACGTACGGCAGCACACTGCGGAGCTACCGCTCGATCGGCATTCAAGTGCCGCGTGAAACGGAGATACCCCTGCACAACGTGCTGGCTCACGTGGTCGGTGAGCTTCGCGTCAACGTTCTGGCCCACGGGGACAAGCCCAACTACGTGGGGAAACGCATCCGGGTTGCACCGGAACTTCGCGACCTGAAAGCGCCCGAGGAGAGGTTTAATCCTTTGAGGTGAGTTCGGCCGCTCGGGCGCCGCGGTCCGCGCTGGCCAAGGGCGTTGCGAAAACGGCCCGGAGATGCGAGAATAAACCAGACGGCCTGCATTCATTCTATTGAGTTGTTGACCGATCGGCACGCGAATGATACCGCGGCGCAGCCGCTTACTAAGGACTGAACCATGGAAGAGCAACAGGAAGCTCGCGGCGTGAAGAACAAGGGCCTGCTCGTGACCGCACTGGTCCTGGGCGTGCTGGTCGTGATCGTCTACAACTGGCACATCAGCCGGGTCAGGGAGGCGGGCATCGGAGAGAAGGTCATGATGCTCGTGCCCAAGCGCACCATGGAGGCCGGGGAGAAGATCGAGGAGTCCGACCTCGAGATCCGGGAGGTCGAGACGCACTTCAAGGACAGCATGACCAGCAACGTGATCTTCGGCGTCAAGCCCGCGGAGTTGAAGGACGAGGAACTCAGCCGGAGGGTCCAGAGAGGCAAGTTCCTCCGCTGGGACGACATCCTCGGGCACGAGCAGCAGTCGCCCACGGTCCTGCTGGACGAGGGCACCGAGTCGTTCCAGATTTCGATTTCTCCGCGTGAGAGCCCGGGGCAGATGCTCCGCGTGGGCGACCGGATCGTCCTGCTGGGCGTGCTGGCCCCGCCGGGAAAACCCGTCTCGACCTATCGGATCATCGAGGGCGTCAAGGTCGTCTCGATCGGCGGGATGGCCGTCAGCCCCTCGATGGGCTCCAGGCCCGGTGGGCGGCGGAAGTACAGCACGGTGATGAAGAGCTACCGGACGATCGGCATCCAGGTCACGCCCGAGACGGCCCTGGCCCTGAACAACATAATGACCCACCTTCTTCGCGATCTTCGTGTTGACGTTGTGGCTCACAAGGACAAGAAGAAGTACGTGAACAAGAAGATCCTGGTGAACCCGGAGCTTGCGAACCTGCCGGCTTCCGCGGAGAAGGGCATCATGACGCCGTAGGTTCGACGCTTCCGGCGGGGCGGGCGCGGCGCGTGGGCGGGCCGCCGGGCGCGGGTGCCGGTCCGCCCGATCCGACACAGCAAGGACGACGACGTGGAATTCTGGATCACCAACCACTACACCGACAGGCGCGACGTGGTGGAGGTCGCCTCCGAGGATATCGTCATCGGGCGTGACGAGGCCAACCCCGTCACCCTGCGCAGCCAGTTCGTCTCGCGCCGGCACGCCAGGATATTCAAGGAGGGCCCGACGTTCTTCATCGAGGCGCTCGGGGTCAGCGGGGTGGTGGTCGCCAACAAGGATATTCCGTACAAGCACCAGCGCAAACTGAACTTCGGGGACGAAATCCGCCTTGGGGAATTCAGCGTCTACATGATGGAGCCCTCGGCCAGACGCGTCGGCGGGAAGGTCGAGGCCATCTCACCCAGAAAACGCGTCGTCGCCCTGGAGCAGGAGATACACGCCGAACTGCTCGAGAGGCTCAACCTCCGCGTCACCGGTCAGAGCGGGGCGGCCGACCAGAGGCACGTGGCGCTGGTCAAACACCACCTCGCGGACATCATCGAGCGGGTGCGGAAGCGCATCGACGTCGAGATGGCCCAGCACCTGGTGCAGGAGTTCCTCTGGCGGAACATCGTCACCGAGGTCTCTCGCCGGGTGACGGGTCGGCTGATGTACAGCTACGGGTTCGAGGACACCGACGTGCTCGACGCCAAGCACGAGGAAGCCATCACCCGAATGATCGGCGACACCATCAGCTACTACCCCCTGCGGTTCCGCATCCAGAACCTCAAGGAGGACATCGCGACGATAGAAGCCGAATGGCCCGAACGCATGAAGACCCTCAGCGCCCGCATCACTCCGGCGCTGCGGGACTACATCGTCGGGCGCATGATCTCCAAGGAGATCGAGGACGTGGTGCTGGGTTACGGCCCGCTTCAGGACCTGCTGGAGATGCCCAACGTCAACGAGATCATGGTCATCGGGAAGGACAAGATTTACATCGAGAAGGACGGGGAACTCCAGAACACCGGGCGGAGCTTCTTCTCCGACATGATCGTCCAGAGCGTCATCGAGCGGATCATCACCCCGATCGGGCGCCGCATCGACCGCTCGACCCCGCTGGTCGACGCCCGCCTGCCCGACGGGTCGCGCGTCAACGCCATCATCCACCCCCTGAGCCTGTGCGGGCCCACCCTGACCATCCGGAAGTTCGCCAGGATTCCGTTCACGATCGACGACCTGATCGAGTTCGGCACGCTCGACGCCGGCACCGCCGAGTTCCTCCGGGCCTGCGTCCTGGGGCGGAAGAACATCATGATCGCCGGGGGCACCGGCAGCGGCAAGACCACCACGCTGAACGTGCTGAGCAACTTCATTCCGGGCGAGGAGCGCATCGTCACGATCGAGGACTCCGCCGAGCTGCAACTGCCGCAGGAACACCTCTGCTCTCTGGAGACCCGCCCGCCCAACATCGAGGGACGCGGCGCGTACACCATTCGCGACCTGGTCAAGAACGCCCTGCGAATGAGGCCTGACCGGCTGATCGTCGGCGAGTGCCGGGGCCCGGAGACCCTGGACATGCTCCAGGCGATGAACACCGGCCACGACGGCTCGCTGACCACGATCCACGCCAA
>CAYOGX010000135.1:0-8441 GCA_964403235.1 uncultured Planctomycetales bacterium
TGCGAGTCTGTGGTCGAAGCATTCTCGACACGCGCGGCCGGCGCGTGATCCTCACCGAGGCCAATACGTCGCAGCTCCACGAAAAGCTCCAGCCGCATCACACGATGATGATGCTCGGCACACAGATTGTGTCGCACCCGGCCTCACAGAGGGTGGCGGGTGCGTTTCACGACACGCTCCGGCAGATGATCGGCGACTTCGCAAGCTACTGTCGAATGACGGTGCTGACGGTGGTGGGCAACAGCCGCGCGACCAACACGAACGTGGCGTACAACCTGCCGAGCTACGTGGCCACGCCGCCGATTGATATCCTGCACGGGCGATACGCGGATTACCCGGCCATCGTCGTGGCGGCCGGGCCGTCGCTGCACCGCAACATCGATGTCCTGGCCGGTCTGGCCGGCCGGGCCGTCATCCTTGCCGTTCAGACCACGTTCAAGACGCTGCTCAGACGCGGCATCACGCCGGACTTCGTGACCTCCCTGGACTACCACGAGATGTCCCGCCGGTTCTTCGAGGGCATCGACGATTTCCGGGGTGCGCATCTGATCGCCGAACCCAAGGCCACGTGGCACGTCGTTGACGTCTACGACGGACCGATCTCGTTGCTGTACAACGAGTTCGCCGAGCGATGTATCGGCAAGGACCTCGCGGCGCGGGCCGGACTGCCCGCCGGCACCACCGTCGCCCACCTGGCGTTCTACCTAGCGCAGTACCTCGGTTGCGACCCGATCGTCTTTGTCGGGCAAGACCTGGCCTTCACCGATCATGCCTACTACGCGCCGGGCGTGCCCGCCCACGACGCGTGGCGGCCCGAGCTGAACCGCTTCAACGCCCTGGAGACCAAGGAATGGGAGAAGATCATCCGGGCACGCAAGATCCTGCGCAAGGTGCCGGACGTCCATGGCCAGGACATCTACACCGACGAGCAGATGTTCACGTACCTTCAGCAGTTCGAAAGTGACTTCGCCAAGTGTCAGGCCCGCATCATCGACGCCACCCAAGGCGGGGCGCTCAAACGCGGGGCCGAGCCCATGACGCTGGCCGAGGCGGCCGAGAGGTTCTGTACCCGGCCGATCCCCCCCGAGCTCAACGCCTATCGCACCGAGGCCCCGCGCTGGGACCCCAACCGGTTGCGCCCGGCATGTGAACGACTGCGGCAGCGGCGCGACGAGCTGACGGCGTTTCGAGATCTGTGCAAGAACACCCTCGATCTGCTGCAGGAGCTGACCGGCCTGGTCGAGAAACCGAACGAGTTCAATCGATTGATCGGGAAGGTGGACGAGCTACGGACCCGCGTCCGTCAGCACCAGACCATCTACGAGATGGTCAGCAGCGTGAGCCAGTTGGCCGAGCTCCGCCGTTTCACGGCCGATCGCAAGATCAAGGCGCAAGACCCGTC
This sequence comes from uncultured Planctomycetales bacterium, assembly GCA_964403235.1. GTDB lineage: Bacteria > Planctomycetota > Phycisphaerae > UBA1845 > JAFGLZ01 > JAFGLZ01. The sequence continues at coordinate 1,403 of CAYOGX010000135.1, forward strand.
CGGCGGCGACCGTGCCCGCCGGCAGCTCGCCCGCGACATCGAGTTCGTCGAGCACCTGCTGGAGGGGTGCGACGTCCTCGACGGCATTCTCGTCAGCGCCGTCGAGCGGTTCGACCGGGCCATCGAGGAGCACGATCCGTCATGAAGGTCATCGCCGCGATCGAGGCCGATCTGGACCAGTCGCCGCTCGGCACGACCGCCCGATTAAGTGACGACCTGGCCGGGCGCACCGTCCTGCGACGCACGGTGGACCGCGTCCGACGGTGTCGACAGCTCGCGTCGGTGCACGTGATCACCAGTCCGGAGCAGCGTGATCGTGTGGCGGGCCTGCTCGACGGGGTGGATGCAGCCATCGAGACGCAACCCTACGGCCCGCCGGTGTGGCAGGAGCGGGTCCGCCGGGCCCGCAAATGGGCGCTGGCGTCCTGGCGTGGCGGGATCGGGGGACTGTGCGCATTCGACGAATCGATCCACTGCGGCGTGCTGGGCGCATTGGGCCAGCGCGAACGGGCCGACGCCGTCGCCTCGATACCCGCGGCGGCCGTGCTCCTCGATCCCGACCTGCTCGACGCGATGATCGAGCACTTCGATTCGCTCGTCGGGGACTACCGGGTGGTCTTCAGCCAGGCGCCGCCGGGGCTGTCGGGCGTTCTGGGTCGCCCGGCGCTTCTTGACGAGCTCTACCAGGCAGGCCATCCGCCGGGCGCGGTCCTGGCCTATATCCCCGACAACCCGCAACTCGATTTCACGACCAGGCCATGCTGCTATGCCGTGCCCAACGCGGTGCTCGAAACCCCCGCGCGATACCTCGCGGACACGGATCGCGGCATCGAGCTGCTCACGGAACTGCTGACCGCCGAAAACGAAGATGACCTGACGGCTGAACGCATCTGCCGATTCGTCGCCGACCGCCGGGCCGACTACCTCGATCGACTGCCCCGCGAGGTGGAGATCGAGCTGACCACCAACGACCAACTCAGCGAAACAACGCTCCGCCCCCGTGGCCGGCGCGTCCCGAGCCGTGGTCCCATCGCCGTCGACCTGTTCGCCAAAGCGGCCGAGGAACTGACCGGCTACGACGACGCCCTGCTCGTGCTCGGCGGGTTTGGCGAGCCGCTGCTGCACCCGGGCCTGCCGCAGATCCTGGCCGCCTGCCGCCGGGCCGGCGTCTTTGGCCTGACGGTCCGCACCAACGGCCTGGACATGCAGGGCGATGTGATCGACCTGCTGATCGAGCACGACGTCGACGTCGTCAACGTCACCATCGACGCCCACTCGGCCGAGACCTACCGCGCCCTACACAATGCGGACGGCTTCGACCAAGTCGTCGCCAACGTCGAGGTCCTCCGCGCTCGGATCGCCGAACGGCAGTGCGCCGGTCCGCTGATCGTCCCCGAGATGACCAAGCTCCGCGCCACGCTGCCCGAGCAGGAGGCGTTTTTCGACGAGTGGGTCCGCCGGGTCGGTTGGGCCAACGTCATCAGCCCGTCCCACTACGCCGGCGAGCTGCCTGACCAGTCGGTCATGAACATGGCCCCGCCGCACCGATCGCGCTGCGCACGTCTTTGGTCGCGTCTGATGATCCTCGCCGACGGCACGGCCGTTACCTGCGACCAGGACTTCGCCGCCAGACAACCGGTGGGCGACCTGGCAACCGAATCGGTCGAGTCCATCTGGACCGGCCCGAAGCTCGCCGCCATCCGTGCCGCGCACAAAGACGCCAACTTGGCCGACCACCCGTTGTGCCCCGCCTGCGACGAATGGCACCGACCCTAGGCGCTGGGAGCGGCGTCAGGTACGTTTCATCATTGGCCGGGCAATGTAGTTGACCCGTCTTTCAGGCCGACGCCGACGTGAGCGGCGCCTGAGCGCACTGGCTCAGTTCCGACGTTGGGGCTCGTGACCATGGACGTCAAGGACATCGTCAACAGGCAGTCGCCTCCCAAGCCATGGGCTGAGGGTGACAATATTCCGTGGCATGACCCGGCATTCAGCGAACGAATGCTCAAGGAACATCTTTCGCAGCGGCACGATTTGGCGAGCCGCCGCTTCAAGACCATCGACAGGCACGTCGAATGGATACACCGGGAGCTCCTGTCCGAGCGGCCCTCCCACATCCTCGACCTCGGCTGTGGCCCCGGTCTCTACCTACAACGCCTCGCCGCGTTTGGCCACGAATGTGTCGGCATCGACTACTCACCCTCGTCGATCGCCTATGCGATAGACGAGGCGACGAAGAGACAGCGCGTCATCCAATACAGGCAAGAGGACTTGCGCACCGCTGATTTCGGGACGGCGTTCGATCTGGTCATGCTTGTCTACGGCGAGCTGAATGTGTTTACCCCTGCCGACGCAGGGGGCATCCTGGGAAAGGCGTGTGGGTCACTCGCAGACGGCGGTATCCTCCTCCTGGAAGTCCACACGTTTGACGTAATTCAACAGCGAGGACAACAGCCGCCGTCCTGGTACTCGGAAAGGTCCGGCCTTTTTTCGGACGCCCCTCACCTGTGCCTCCAGGAGAACGCCTGGGACCCGAGCAGTCGCACGACAACGACTCGCTATTTCGTGATCGATGCAACCACGGGCGAGGCAACTTCTCACGCCGCGAGCTATCAATCTTACACCGATGATGAGTACGAAGCCCTGCTGGCCGACTGCGGCCTCGCTAGTGTCGTAAGGCATCCTTCGTTGACAGGACTGCAGAACGACAAGCAGGAGGGCCTGATCGTCCTTGTCGCGAAGAAGCAGTAGAAAGGCCCAACCGCCTGCTCGCCCTCGGTGAGACGGACGCAAGCCCGGGCCGCTGGACCGACCGATCGCTGAGAGTCGGGACGGTGCGTACCCGGAGCATGTACAGGGATACCAACGAGTCAAGGCCGAGCGGAAGACCGCCTGGCACGAAATCCACGGCGGCAGCGGCTTTGAGGACTTCTGCTCGCGGGCGTTTCTGGAAGAAGCCCTGCCCAAGTTGCGTTTCGGCGCGCCCAGCCCAACCGTTCTGGAGTACGGATGCGGCACGGGTCCGGGGGCGTGCTTTCTCGCCGAAAGGGGGTTCCAAGTCCACGGGATTGATTTGATAGACACCGCGATCGAGCTAGCCGCAGAGCAGGCCAGGAAGCGGGGTCTAGACATCCACTACGAAGTGCAGGATATCTGCGAGTTGCCTTGTGAGGGCCCGATCTATGACATGATCGTGGACAGCTACTGTTTGCAATGCATCGTCACAGACGCAGACCGCCACAGGGTTTTCTCCGCCGTCCGATCTCACCTGAGACCGGAGGGCTACTACCTCGTTAGCACGGCCATGCTTGACCGAGAGGGGTTCTCCGAGGCGCAAGTGCTGGATGTGAGAACGGGCGTGATCTACAACAGATACGGAGACGGGCTGATCAACGCGGCGACCGGGATCGTCTACGTGGAACTGCAGGGCAACCCAGATGAATTCGAGCACGCCACGAGAATCGCCGGTGGATGGCATCTCCCAAATCGAAGGCATCTGAAGCCATCTCAGTTGAAAGCGGAACTTGAGACATCGGGATTTCGTGTGCAGTATCAGGACAGCGAACTCGGCGGGAACGTGATCTGCGCCCACGCGTGAAAAGGGGGAAAGGGGTCAGGCACGTTCTGACTCGGGTCAACAAGGTCCCTGATCCCTTTCCCCAGGGAGTCCTTGAGGGAATCTCCGACAGCATTTGAGAGGCGCCCTTGCGCGCGGTGCGGCTCTTGCCGCTCGTGTCTTCGGGATTCGGACGGTAGCCAGCGCCGGCTCAATGCCACTCCCACTCGATGAAGTCGGGCTTGACGTCCGTCATGCAGTTGGCGATGAGCTCGACCAGCCCGTCGTAGAGAATCGAGTGCTTCTCCCAGAGATCGTAGTAGACGAACAGGTCGCGCAACTGCCCCTTGCAGTTCGAGCAGGGCGTACAGACGTACTTCCTTATCGACGGGTCGAGCTCGTCCTTGAAGGCGTTGAGAATCTGCTCCAGCTTCTTTCGACCGCCGATCTGATGCCGCCAGTCGTTGAAGTTGTGTCCCGACATGATGGCGAAGCCGCTTCCCCCGCCGCAGCAGTAGTTGTGTACGCCGTGGGGCTCCATCTCGCGAAACCGGGGTGCGATGTGCCTGATGATCCGTCGCTGGGGCTCAACGACGCCCATCAGACGAACCAGGTTGCACGGGTCGTGCAGTGTGACGGGGAAGTCGTTTCGGGACGGATCGACCTTGATCCTTCCGGAGAAGATAAGATCCTCGAGCGTGACCATACAGCTCTCGCGCGGGATATTGAGGTCGCCGGTGAGCACGCGGTCCGCGATGACGGTCAGCGCCTTGTGGGCGTGCCCGCACTCGCCCAGGACGATCTTCTTGACGCCGAGCTTCTTGGCGGCCTCAGCGTGCTTGATCGCCACGCGGGCCAACTGGAAGTCGTCATACCAGACGCCGTAATTGATGCTGTCGTATCCCGCGATCTCGCTGGACATCGTCCAGCTCACCCCGCCGACCTCGAAGATCACGCCGAACGCGCCGGGGTTCATCGGCCAGGACATGATCTCGCCCGCGTTGTGGATCAGCAGGATCTCCGCGCCCGCCTTGTCCCAGGGGGTCTCGATCTTGAGCCCGGTCTTCTCCGAGACGTCCTCGTCGATGAACTCGATGTTGTCCTTCACCACCAGCGGGCTCATGCCGGTCGACGACCCGACCTTGAGTTGGAGGACCGACCCGTCGTCGTGGAGCTCCTTCGCCGCGATGCCCAACTCCTGACTGAAGAGCTTTCGGATTTCGTGGGCGATCAGGCCGTTGTCCACACCGATCGGGCACGTTTGCGCGCACCGCCGACACAGGTTGCACCGGTAGGAGAGCTCCGCGAGCCGGGCGACCGTCGTCCAGTTGAGCTCGATCTCGCCGTCGCGCCACGCCTGTAGCAGCCCGCCCTTGGACTTGACGTGCTTCTTGTACAGGCGGCGGAAGACCTCAGAGCGGAAGGCCGGCCGGTAGATCGGATTCTCGCCGCTCGCCTCGTAGATGTGGCAGGCCTCGGAGCACGTGTGGCAGGCGGCGCAGTGTTCCATCGAGAGCAGCAGCGGCTGGAGGAACGTCCAGTTGTCTTCCTTGGTGAAGAGTTTCTCCAAGCCGGAGAGGAACTTCGCGACCAGCTCGTCCTCCTCGGCCTTGTCCTTGGGTTTCGGGATACTGACGGCGATCGTGTCGTCGAGCGAGACCTCGTATTTCTCTCTCGCCGCCTCGCTCAGCGGCGCGAAGTCGGGTGTCGCTTCGGGCGTGTCGAACGGAGGAGGGAGCGGCTTGAAATCCTCCTTGCGCAGTTCCGAGAGTTTCTCCGACGGCTTGGATATGTCTTCGACCTTGATGCGCTTCTTCGTCATTCTCCGTTCTCCTCGACGCCCGCCATCGCGATGTCCACCCAGGTCTTCTTCCCGTCCCCGCGGATGTGGGGCGCCGACCAGCTCACCGGATACTGCAGCGCCTCGGTCATCTGCCGCTCGATCTGGCTGCCCGGCAGGTTCGGCTCGTCGCTCCATCGAACGTGGTGGTACGTGAACCACTTGGTGAAGAAGTGCGACATGTGGGTCAGCGGGATGTAGGCCACCAGCAGCGACCCCAGGAGGATTTCGACGGCCGTCAAGCCCCCCATCTGCCACGTGGATCCGTCCGGGGCGGACGACACGTCAAAGGTCACCAGCCGTTCGAAGCAGGCCCGCAATCCGGCGAAATCCGGATCGGCCACGCCGTGCGCCATCAGGGCCACCGCAAACGTCAACACGAAGAAGGCGAGGTTGAAGTAGTCTCCCTTTTTGGTGTACTCGCGGTAGTCCGCGTTGAACATTCGCCTGCCCAGCAGCGCGAGCGCGCCGAGCAGCCCGAGCACGAGGCCCGCGTATCCCACCGCGTAGGTCACGTGGTACAGGGCTTGTCCAACCGCCCCTCCTTCCGCCGACACGCTCGCCCCCGCCGCCGACGCGATCCCGCCAACCAGCAGAAGCCCCACCAGCCCGGCCAGCAGATAGAGACCGAAGTGGAACGGGAACGACCGGAGCCAGTGCTTCCGGTTGTGCTCCCAGACGCCGGCCAGCAGGAGGATCTCGGGGATCATCACCTTCAGCTCACCGGCGCGCGACGACTCGCGGGGTTTGGTCCACCACTCCCGTTCCTCGAGATACGAGCCCCCGTAGCTCGCACGGCCCTTCTCGTGGGCAACCGGATAGAGTTCCCATCGAAGGTGGGTCGGTAGCTTCGAGATCCTCACGAACCGCACGAGCACCGAGATGATGAACACCACGACGGAAACGTAGGTTATGATCAGGATTACATCCATTTTGAGCCGTCCTCCGTTGGCATCAGTCCTCATCCTTTGGCGTTGCAGTCACGGGCGGAAGGCCTTGCCCACCGCCGACTCGAGCGACACCCCTGCCTCGTGTTCCCGGGCAATCCTTCGCACGGTCAGCAAACCCGCCCCCGGTCTTTTACACAAGTCCTTGGTCGAGAGAAAGTCGGTGAGAACCTTCGGTTCGACGCCGCATCCGTGGCGCAGCCGCCGTCGGCCTTCTCACAGATCAGCACATCCTTCCGCCGCGAGCGGCTCGCGCGACATCACCTCTATTCTTGTGCTTCGTGTCACGCGCGTCAAGTGTTCGGGAAAGGGGGTCGAAAGGGGGTCCGGCACCTTATTCGCGGACCCCTTTTCCTGCCTTTTTGTCCCCGCGACAGTCAGATCACTTACCCGTGGCCTTGGCTTGGATGCGGTTGAGCGTGACGTCCTCGACCTCCATGAGGTCTTCCCAATCGCCTTCGCTGAGGATAACGGCCAGCTCTTCCCCGGTTCTCTTGGCGACGAGGCGGTAGGTGGCGATCCCCTTGCTGAAGCGCATGTGGACCTTCTCGATCTCCTTGTGGGCCAGGAGCTTTTTCTTGATCTTGTTCGCCTGAGAGTACTTGGCGCCCCTCACCTCCAGCGTGATGTCGCCGCCGGCGCTGATCTGGGTGGCCCAGTTTCTCATGACGGTGACGTACATCTTGTCGATGAGGA
>CAYOGX010000136.1:0-8408 GCA_964403235.1 uncultured Planctomycetales bacterium
CCCGAGTTCGACGGCAAGTACCTCGAGTACGACGCCAAGCGGGCAAACGCGCTGCTGGACGAGGTGGGCCTGAAGCGCGGCTGGGACGGCCTACGGCGCCTGCCGCACGGCCGCCCGTTCCGGCAAATCCTCCACGTCTATCCGTCGGAGGCGGGCACCACCTCGGACCTGTGGCAGCTCGTGGCCGATTACTACCGCGAGGTCGGGCTCGACTTCGTCGTCAAGGTCGACGCGGTGGTGCTGAGCGTGATGCAGATCCGCAACGGCAACAGCGATTTCTGGGCCTACACCCAGACGGGAATGCACTGGATCCTGGACCCGCGCTGGTTCGTGCCCTGGCTGAGCACCAGCTACTTCGCGCCGCTGTACGGGCGGTACCGGGCGACGGGGGGCAAGGGGGGCGTGGCGCCACCGGCGGCGTTCCAACGGCTTGTGGATTGGTACGTCGAACTCGTCTCGGTGGTCGGCGACGAGGGGCGGCGGCGCGAGCTGGGCCATAAGATCCTCAGCCAATGGGCCGAGGAATGCTACGTCGTCGGCATCTGCCGGAACGAGCTGCTGACGATCGTCTCGAACCGGTTCAGGAACGTGCCCGATCACGTCATCCACGACTGGCGGGTGATGACGCCGGGGTACATCGGCATCGAGCAGTTCTACATCGACGACGGGCGTGCGCTCGGTGATGAGAACCGCAAGACGGCCGGCACAGCCGTCCCCACGCGCTTGGTCACCCCGAATTGACAAACTCGGCGGCAAGGGGTAATGCCACAGGCGGTTCGACTGCCAACCAAGGAGAGGACAACGGCGATGTCACAGACGCGACGGGCGTTCCTGAAGGCGACGTTGGCGACGGGCGCGGCCGGTAAGTTGGCGAGCGGCTCGACGGCGGCGTCCAAGCCGGACGATGTCGATGGCATGCCCCGCCGAGTCCTCGGCAGGACGAAAGAACGGGTGACGATCCTCGGGATGGGGTGCGCGTACGCAGGCGGCGGGGTGAGCGAGGCGCACACGCGGGCGACGATCGAGGCGGCACTGGCGGGCGGGGTGCGGTACTTCGACGCAGCCCCGGAGTACGTGCAGGCCGAGGAACGCCTGGGCCCCGTCATCAAGCCGGTCAGAGACCAGGTCTTCCTCGTCACGAAGTCGTACGCCCACGATGCCAAGACGGTCGAGAAAGACCTCGCCCAGGCCCTCAAGCAACTCCAGACCGACCATGTCGATCTGTTCTTGCAGCACGGCGTGGGGCTCAAACCCATCGCAACCAACAAACAGATCCTCGGCAAGGACGGGTCGCTGTCGTTTCTCCGCAAGGCGAAGGAGCGGGGCTTGACCCGTTTTATCGGTATGAGCATCCATGCGCCGCACGCGGCGGCGTTGCAGTTGCTCGAGGCGTCCGACGAGTGGGACGTCATCATGCCGTTTGTCAACTACGTGTCCCGGGCCCAGAAAGCGGCCGCGGCGGACATCGATGTTCGGGACGCGGACGTGCTCGAACGCAAGGCGCTTCTTCCGGTGGCGCGTCGCGCCAAGCTGGGCATCGTGGCGATGAAGGTGCTGGGCGGGCACCCGGGCAAGCTGGCCGACGACTATGACCGGGCGTTCCGCTACGCGCTCAGCGTGCCGGGCGTGGCCTGCGCGTTGATCGGGGCAAGGAACGTCCGTGACGTCCGGCGCGCGGTCCGGGCCGCCAAGGCGTTCCGTCCGTTCACCGACGCCGAGATGAAACAGACCCTCCGCATCGGCGAGGAGATGGTTCACACGAGGTCCAGCGAGGCGACGCTCCTCGGGCGTCACCGGGAACGCGACTTCGGCAGCACCCGCTACGCATAGACCAAGCGAGATCCGCCGAACACGTAGCGAACCCATCGGCCGATCTCGTTCGGGGAGATACCGACATGCGTCTGTTCCGTACGGTAGCGGTCGTGGTGTTGGTGGCGTCGGGGTGGGCTGGCTCCGCCATAGCAACGCCGACGACGAGGTCGGCGGGCACCGTCGAGTTCTACGTCGCCGTGGGTGGCGGTAATGAGAACCCCGGCACGCTGACCAGGCCGTTCGCGAACCTCGAGCGCGCGCGCGACGCGATCCGCGAGCTGAAGCAGGCCGGCGAGCTCGACAGGCCGGTGACCGTCTGGGTCCGCGGCGGGAGGTACTATCGCACCAAGAAGTTCGAGCTGAAGCAGGAGGATTCGGGAACGCAAACCGCGCCCATCGTCTATCGCGCCTACCCGAAGGAAAGGCCGCGCTTGGTGGGCGGCCGCGAACTGAAGGCGTCGTGGTGCGAGCCGGTCAAGGACCCCGCCGTGCGGCGGCGTCTGGACGAAGCCGTTCGCGATCGCGTGCTGCACGTGGACCTGAGCGCCCACGGCCTCACCGACTACGGCCAGATGTCGATCTCCGGTCCGATGCTCGAGCTGTTCTGCGGCGGCGAGCGCCTGCCACTGGCCCGCTGGCCCAACAAGGGCTGGATGCACATCGGCCAGGTCGTCGAGATCGGCAGCGACTCGACGCGGCGGCTGGTGGACGGCAACAAGCAGGGCAAGACGTTCCAGTACAGCGGCGATCGACCGTCGCGATGGACCCATGCCGACCAGATCGAACTGCACGGCTTCTGGTGGTACGGCTGGGTGGATCAGCACGTCAAGATCGACCGCATCGACACGAAACGCAAGGAGATCACGCTGGTGGGGGTCCCCGGCGGCGGGATCCGAAAGAAGCAGTGGTTTTGCGCGCTGAACCTGCTGGAAGAGATCGACCAGCCGGGGGAATGGTTCCTCGATCGCAAGAGGGGCGTGCTCTATCTCCTGCCGCCGAAGCACTTCACGTACCGACCCATCCTGCTATCGACGCAGTCCGAGCCGCTGCTGGTGCTGAGCGGCACGTCGCACGTCACCGTGCGCGGGCTGACGCTCGAGGTGACGCGCGGGGTCGGTGTCGTGTTGGGCGGCGGATCGGACAACGTCCTGGCCGGCTGTATCGTCCGGAGCATCGGGTCTCAGGGCATCGTCATGGACCACGGGACGCACAACGGGGTCCTCGGGTGCGACATTCACGACATCGGCTCGGGGGCGATCCGGCTGACGGGCGGGAATCGCTCGACGCTGGCGCCGTCGAGGAACTACGTGGTCAACAACCATATCCACCGCTATTCGCAGCGGAAGAAGGTGTACCAGCCGGCCGTTCGGATGTATGGCGTGGGCCACCGGATGGCGCACAATCTGATCCACGACGCGCCGCACCAGGCGATCGGGTACGACGGCAACGACCACGTAATCGAGTTCAACGAAATCCATCACGTGGTGCTCGAGTCGAGCGACGCGGGCGTCCTCTACAGCGGGTGCAACTGGACGTTTCGCGGGAACGTGGTGCGGCACAACTTCATCCATCACATTCCCCATGGCCCGGGGCTCGGCACGGTGGGCGTTTATCTGGATGACTGCGCCAGTTCGACGGAGATATTCGGCAACGTGTTCTACGACATGCTCAAGCCGACGTTCATCGGCGGCGGGCGGGACAACGTGATCGCCAACAACATCTTCATCGAGTGCGACACGCCCGTGTACCTGGACAACCGCGGCCTGCGGTGGGATCACTTCCGTCCCGGCGGGCCGATGTACAACCAGCTCAAGCAGATCAGGCACGATCAGCCGCCGTGGAGCGAACGGTATCCGAAACTGGCGCGGATATTGGACGAGATCCCACAGGCACCGTTGGGCAACGTCCTCGTGAACAACGTGTCGTACCGAAGCAGTTGGCGCGATCCGGAGAAGCACTGCCGCGAAACCTCCGGGAAACACGTTGACCGACCGTACGTAAAAATTGCGGACAACTACGTCACGGACGAAGACCCGGGATTCATCAACGCAGCCGGGATGGATTTCCGGCTGAGGGACGACGCGATCGTCTACCGGAGGATCCCCGGGTTCAAGAAGATCCCCTTCGAGAAGATCGGGTTGTACAGGGACGAGTATCGCGCCACGTGGCCGGTGGGGCGTGGTCACCGCGTGACACGCGAAAAGAGGACGGAACGATGACTCGAACCGCTCGAGCGCTGATGCTCTCGGCGATTGCGTGTGTGTGCTGCCCGTCAATGGCTACCGGCGCGGGGGACGGAACGGAGTTCTACGTCGCGACGGACGGAAAAGACACGCACCCCGGAACGAAGGAGAAGCCCTTCGCCACGCTCGAAGCGGCGCGCGACGCGATCCGAAACCTGAAGGCCTCCGGGCCGCTCGCCGGACCGGTGACCGTGTGGATCCGCGGCGGGACCTATCCGCGCACCAAAACATTCGAGCTGAAGAAGGAGGACTCAGGGACGAAGGACGCACCCATCGTCTATCGCGCCTGCGAGAAGGAGCAGGTCCGGTTGGTCGGAGGCCAGGAGATCAAGGCCTCGTGGTTCGGACCGGTGAAGGACACCGCCATCCGAGCGCGTCTGTGCGACAGGGCGGTGGATAAGGTGCTCATAGCCGATCTGAAGTCGCGTGGGATCACCGACTACGGCAACCTGGACGGCATCGCCGGTGGGCTCCGGCTGTACATCGGTGGGCGGGGGTTGCCGGTGGCCCGCTGGCCGAACGAAGGGTGGGCCCTGGGCCGACGCGGCAAGGTGACGGGCAAAGACGAAACCGGCGGGCTGAAGGTCGAAGACACGGGCCGGGAGTGCAAGACGCTGGCCTTTGAGTTCGACGCCAGACCGCCGGCCCGATGGCGGAGCCTGGACGACGTCTGGCTGTGTGGGTTCTTCTGGCAGGAGTACTACTTCCATTCGTGGAAGGCCAAGCAGGTCGACCTCGAGAGGCACCAGATCACCTTCGGGCACGGGCTGCCCGACCACCTGACCGAGTGGCGACGGTTCCTGGCCGCAAACGCGATCGAGGAGCTCGACCAGCCGGGCGAATGGTTCCTCGACCGTAAGCAGGGCATCCTGTATCTATTGCCGCCGCACGAATTCGGCAAGACCCCCCTGCTGGCGTCGATGCTGACGGCGACGATGATCGCCCTGGCCGACACGTCGTACGTCACGATCCGCGGGCTGACGTTGGAGGTCATGCGCGAACTCGCCGTTTCCGTGGGCGGCGGGACGCGGTGCCGGATCGCCGGCTGCACGATCCGCAACGCCAAGTACGGCGTCACCGTCGGCGGCGGGACGAACCACGGCGTCGTCGGGTGCGACATCTACAACCTGGGCGCGATGGGGGTTCGACTGACCGGCGGAGATCGCAAGACGCTGACGCCTGCGGGGCACTACGCGATCAACAACCACATCCACCACTACTCGGCGGTCTACAAGAACTGGCAGCCGGGCCTGAAGGTCCAGGGCGTGGGCATCCGCGTCGCCCACAACCGGATTCACCATGCACCGCAGTACGCGATCTCTTACGAGGGCAACGACCACCTCTTCGAGCTCAACGAGATGCACGACCTGTGTCTTGAGCAGAGCGACGTCGGCGTGATCGGCTGCGGGACCGACTGGACGTACCGCGGGAACGTGATCCGCTACAACTTCATCCACCACATCCCCAAGCGGCCGTATCCGGGTGTGTGCGGGGTGTATCTGGACAACTGCGCGGCCTCGGCCGAGGTGTTCGGCAACGTGTTCTACAAGATGGTCAAGCCGGTGATGATCGGCGGGGGCCGGGACAATATCGTTCGGAACAACATCTTTATCGAGTGCGAAGTGCCCGTATACATGGACAACCGAGGCCTGCGGTGGGAGACGCGGTGGGGGCATTTTCGGCCCGGCGGGCCGATGTACAAGCCGCTGCGGGAATTCAAGCACGATCAGCCGCCGTGGAGCACGCGGTATCCGAAGCTGGCGCGAATCCTCGACGAGGCGCCGCAGGCGCCGCTGGGCAACGTGCTCGAGCAGAACGTGTCGGTCCGAAGCGGGTGGCGCGACCCGGAGGTCGAGTGCCGCAAGTGGTTCAAGCGCCACATCGACAGAAGATACATGGCGATCGCGGACAACTTCGTGACGAACGAAGATCCCGGTTTCGTCGATGCAGCCAAGATGAACTTCCAGTTGACCGACGACGCGATCGTGTACCGGAAGATCCCAGGATTCGCAAAGATCCCGTTCGATAAGATCGGGCCGTATCAGGACGCGTATCGCGCCAGTTGGCCGGTCTCCGGGGGCCGACCGTAGTGGGTGTGGCAGGTTCTATGTCGGGGCGGATGCAGATGGCCAATCAGCCATGGAGAGTCCTTCTCAGAACGATAGCAGACATTGCCAGATGTACGTGTAGGCCAGCGCGTCGTTGGCCTCCCAAATCCGCCGGACCATCTCCTTGTCGCCCGTGATTTTGGGCAGCTCCTTGGCCTTCTGCTCCCAGGGGATGCAGACCCCCGGCTTGATCGTGGGGGCTAGGCGGCCGGACATCCCGTCATCCGCTGCTTCGCCGGTTTGGCGGGCGTCTGGGGCCTGCTTCGGAGCGTGGTCGGGCAGGCGCGATGCGCCCGACGAATACACGCCGTACTCGCGGGTGAAATCGGTCATGGCCCGGACGTTCTCGACCTGGCTGTCGTCCTGCATGATGGCGCTAGCGTCCATGACGTATCCCCCGTCGCCGGCCACGCCGTCGATGACCTTCTTGCAGTACGCCCGCACGTCGTCGGGCGAGCGGTAGCCCAGGATGAAATTGGGGATCCCGCCGCTGAGGCAGAACTTGTGCCCGAGCTTCCTGTGGGCCTCGAAGATGTCCCCCTGATCGACGTGATAGACGATGCTGCCGGCCGGCAGCTCGGCGAAGCGATCCAGGTGGGCGTCCCAGTTGCCCTCGGCGTAGAACAGCGTCTGGTGGCCGTTCTTCCAGATCTCCTCGATGATGGGTTTGAGCGTCGGCCAGTAATGCGACTCAAACTGGTCGTGCGTGACGAACGGGACGCATCCGCGGTGCATCCAGAACCCGATCGGGACGTTCTTCTCGGGGTCGGCCGTGGTCAGGGCGACGTGGAGCAGGTGCGGCATGAGGGCCTCGCACGCGGCCAGGACCTTGTCCGGGCGCTCGAACATGTCCATGGTCAGCCCGAGATACCCACGGAGCTTGTCGGCGATGATGTCGAACGGCGCCTTGAAGATGCCCGCGATCGCCGAAACGGTGCCCGACTCGGATCGCAGCAGCGCACCTTGCGTGCCGAACCCCCCGAAGTAGCTCAGCATTGCCATCCCGCCCTTCACGAACGACAGGTTGTTGCGGTAGGTGGCCGGCTCGCCGATCGGGCTGACCTCGTTCGAGACGCGCGGCAGCCAGACGTTGTAGAGAAACCCGGTCGGGTCCTCGATGAGCGCGTCATACTCGTCCGGGCGCATGTGCGCGTCGTCCTCAGAGGGCTCGAGGTACTGGAACCCGGTGTCGGCGGAGATGTCGATGCCGGGCACGGCGTAGTACTTCATGCCGATGGCCTGGGTCAAACCCGTCCACACGTAGACCATGTTCCCGACCGTCGCGTCCCAGTCGAAATCGGCCGCGCACTTCCTCACGGCCGCAAACGCCTTCTCGAAATCGTGGGTCACCTCCTGACAGGTGTACCCGGCGTACTTGGCGGCGAATTCGGCCGCGAACGGACGGATCGGAATCCGGTCGGGCTTTTCGTTCCGCATCGCGGTGACGTAGCGGTTCAGACGTTCCGAGTAGAGCTGTTCCATGGACACGGGCGTTCTCCTGTCTGTCTTGGGGTGATTCACCTCACGCCTGTCGGAGCGATCAGTTTACCGCAGGTTGCCATCTGTTGGTAAGGTCGCTGGTTCCCCAAGCGAGGCGACGGTGAAAGGATTCGGAGGAAAGGGTAGCATGTGAGACATGGCGGCGATGTTAAACAGCTCGATCGACGGCACGATCGGACGGCACTGCGGGCTGGTGTGGTGGGCGGGGTTTTTTCTGGCCGCGCTGGCGGTGCGGGCGGGATCCGCGGCCGTCGACGCGGACCGCGACGCGTTCCGGGCCGCCGTCGAGGCGGACTGGGCGTCCCAGGAACGGCGGCGAGATCGCACGCCCGCCGACCCCAAGGCCATTCACGAAGCGCTACAGCGGGCCGAGCGGCTGCTGGCCGATCTTGCCGGCATGCCAAACGCCCCGGACGCAAAGCGCGAGGCAGCCGGGCTGAAACGTCTTCGACCCCGGGTCGAGAACGTGGCCACGTGCGGTCGGGCGGGTCGGTTGGCGCTCTATCGTGAGTTGCGTTGGTTGACGCGCGGGTTGGCGTTGAAGAACCCGCTGCTTGGCCAGAAGCCCATCGTGTTCCTCAAGCGCCGGCGGTTCATCAGCCAGATGCTCCACGAGTATCTGGGCTACTACTACGACTACGGCGACATCGCGGGCGGCGGCGTGTATCTGCTGACACAGCCCGGTTGCTCGCTGACCGTTCGCGACCTGATCCGCGATCGCCTGCCGCGCGGGAACTTCACGACG
>CAYOGX010000137.1:0-8406 GCA_964403235.1 uncultured Planctomycetales bacterium
CACCCAAACACAACACGCGCCCTGAAGAAATTACACAAAACTATGGACACCACCTGGGGCATTCTTGGCCTTGACGAAAAGGCATTTGTGTGCGATAATAAGCAGTTACGGTATGCGGGGTATTCAATGGTCAGACGGGCCGCCTGCGCGCGGCCGAGCGGCACAAGGGGGCCCGGTGCTTTCAGCAGAGCGCATGGCAATTGCGGCAATTGGTGTAGGATGAGACGAGGTCTGGGGATAGTCGTATCCGTCGTTCTGTTTGTGGGTTGGGTGCTGTGCTCCGCCTCGGCGGGGCCGCCGATCCGGCTCAAGGCGGCGACGATTGACACGGGCAAGGCCGAACCTGTCCCGCGCGGTCAAGCGCGCGGCCTCGCTGCGAGACGGTATTTCATCGTCCAGTTCAAGCCGGGCGCCGGGAAGGCGTTCAGGGAGCAGGCGGCGGCACGGGGCGCGAAGATCATCTCCTACCTGCCGGAGGATGCGTTTCTCGTCGAAGCGCTGCCGAGGCAACTGGCCGGGCTGCGGCGGCTGGATTCGGTGCAGTGGACGGGATGGTACCGGCCCGAATACAAGGTGTCGCCGTCACTGAAGAAGGAGATCAAGGACGGGGAAGCTCCCGAATGGCTGACGGTGCTCGTGTTTCGTAGCGCGAACCTGAGGGAGACGCTGGCGGCGCTTGCCCAGGAAGGCATCCGGCCGGAGGGATATGCCGCGGGCAAGCGGTTTCATTATCTGAAGGTGAGGCTCGGGTCGCGCGTTCGGCCGGAGCGGATCGCGGCGCTCGAGTCGGTGGCGTGGGTCGAGGCGCGCCGGCCTTTCCGTCTCGTCGAGGCGTCGCCGATCACGGGTGACGTGCCGGCGGACATCATGAACCTGGAGGAGGTCTGGGGCGAGGGGCTCGACGGCGCCGGCCAGATTGTGGGCATCTGCGACACGGGGCTGGACGTTGGCATCAACGGGCCGCCGCTGCACGACGACTTCGAGGGCCGGGTGAACGCAACGTACGCGCTGGGGCGTGAGAACGACTGGAGCGACGACCACGGCCACGGCACGCACGTGGCGGGCATCGCGGTCGGCGACGGCACGATGTCGGCGTCGGGCGTGTTCCGCGGGGCGGCCTACGGCGCGGGGCTGGTGTTCCAGTCGGCGTACGTGGACGAGAACGATCCGGTCGGAGGCATTCCGACGGACCTCACTCCGCTGTTCGAGCAAGCCTACGACGACGGCGCACGCATCCACAGCAACAGTTGGGGGTCGCCCGACCGCGGCCGGTACTCGGTCTATTCGCAGCAGGTGGACCAATTCATGTGGGACCACCCGGACATGCTGATCGTGTTCGCGGCGGGCAACGACGGCATTGACTTCAATGCGAACGGGGTGATTGACGAGGACTCGCTGTACTCGCCCGCGACGGCGAAGAACTGCCTGGCGGTGGGGGCGTCGGAGAACGTGCGGGAGTCGGGCGGGCTGTCGATATTGACGTGGTGGTGGCTCGGGTACGAGGCGGACCCGATCGCCAGCGACTATATCTCGGACAATGAGGATGGGCTCGCGGCGTTCAGCAGCCGGGGGCCGTGCGACGACGGGCGGATCAAGCCGGACCTCGTGGCGCCGGGGACGGACATCATCTCGTGCCGCACGCAGGACTCGGTCGGGTATGCGCTCGCGGACTACAACACGTGGGGCGTGTACGACGACTACTACGTGTACATGGGCGGGACGAGCATGTCGGCGCCGGCGGCGGCCGGCAGCGCGGCGGTGGCGCGTCAGTTTCTCGTCGAGCGGGCGGGCATTTCGAACCCGAGCGCGGCGCTGGTGAAGGCGGCGTTGATGAACGGCGCCTACGACATGGTGCCCGGACAGTACGGCACTGGCGCGGAGCAGGAGATGACGGACCGGCCAAACAATGCCGAGGGTTGGGGACGGATTGACCTGTACGCGTCGCTTTTCGCGTCGTCCGAGCACGAGGTGAGCTTCGTGGACGCGCAGCCCGGCTTGAGCACGGGCGGCAGCGCAGACTACGAGTTCGTCGTCGGAAGTCCCGGTGTCGCGTTCCGGGTGACGCTGGCGTACACGGACTACCCGGGCAATCCGGTGGCGGCAGTGCAATTGGTGAACGACCTCGACCTTGTCGTGATTGACTCCGGGGGCGCCACGCACTACCCGAACCGGCTCGCACACGCCGACGACACGAACAACGTGGAGACGATAGACATCGCGGCGCCCGAGGCGGGGGTGTACGTCGTGCGTGTCGGCGCGACGAACACGCCGTTCGGGCCGCAGCCATACGCCCTGGCGGTCTCGCACGGTCGGAAAAGCGGCACGGGCCACATCGCGCTCGACAAGGCGGCGTACGGCGACGCGGACACGACGGCGACGGTAACGGTGGTTGACGAGGACATCGCCGGCGCAGGGACGCAGGCGGTGACGGTCACCTCGACGACGGACGCGACGGGCGAGACGATCACGCTGAGCGAGACGTCGCCGGGCTCGGGCGTGTTCGTGGGGCCGGTGGGGCTGACGACGTCGAGTCCCGGAAGCGGGGAGATCCAGATCGCGGACGGTGATGAGATCACGGCGCTCTACCACGACGCCGATCACGGCGGCGGCGGGCCCGTGGACGTGACGGACACGGCGACGGTGGACCTGACGTTCCCGGTGATCAGCGGCACGGCGGCGACGTTTGTCGGGAGGGACCACGCGCGGATCGGGTGGAGTACGTCCGAGACGTGTGACGCGGTTGTTTCGTACGGCACGTCGCCGTCACTGGGCGAGACGGCGACGAGCGGGGTGTCCGGCACGTCGCACACGGTCGAGCTCGAAAACCTGCAGGAGAATACGCGCTACTATTTCTCCGTGGCGTCGTCGGACGCAGCGGGCAACGTTGCGGAAGACGATAACGACGGCAGTCTTTATACGTTCGCCACCGGCTACGGCACGATCATCTTTTTCGACGACATGGAAGCAGGCCCGGGCGGTTGGTCTCACACGGGCGATTTCGATCAATGGGAACACGGGATCCCCACGTATGCCGGCGGGCCTTCGGCGGCGTACTCGCCAGCGAATTGCTGGGGCACGGACCTCGACAGCTACTTCATGCACGATGATTTCTTCTCCGGGTCATGGATCACGGAGGAGCTCGTGAGCCCGGCCATCTATCTGGACCAGGCGGCCGTGCTGACGGTGTGGCACTGGTTCGACATGGTGGAGGGCAGCGATGAGCTGACCATCGAAGTCTCGGCCGACGGCGGGGCGTGGCAGAACGTCACACCCGGCGGCTATTACGAGGGAAACAGCCTCGGCTGGCTGAAGACGGCCGTGGATCTCGCGCCGTATACGAACAAGAGCATCCGGGTTCGGTTTCTGATCTGGGCGGACACGTGGTTCGACGACCTCGATCCGCACGCCGGGTGGTACGTTGACGACTTCAAGATCGCGGCCTACAAGGAGTTCGGCGTCGGTTCGATCATGATGGACCGGCAGTCGTACGGCCTTGGCACGCCGGTGTGGATCACGGTCGTCGACGGACACGAGAACCTCGACCCGAACGCCCTCGACACGGTCACGGTGACCGTCAGCAGCGACTCGGAGCCCGGCGGCGAGACGCTCGTCTTGACCGAAACCGACGTCGCCACGGGCATCTTCACGGGCGCGATATCGCTCTCGGCCAGCGTGGTCGGCGGCGATGGGGCGGTGGGCGTCACGGCCGGTGACGAGATCACGGCGACGTACGTTGACCTCGACGACGGCCAAGGCCACTTCAACGTGGACCGGGTGGTGACGGCGCTGGCCGATCTGAGCACGCCGTCGCTCAGCGGTCTGACCGTGTCGGGAATCCTTTCCGACGCGGCGCTGATCGAGTTCACCTCGGAGCCGAACGTCACGGCGACGCTCGAATATGGAACGGGCGGCGTTTATGACAACACACTGGTGTCGATCAGCGGTGACGGGAGTTTTTCGTTCGCGGTGTCGGGGCTCCAGGACAACGCGCTGTACAGTTTCCGGATAACTCTCGAAGACACCTCGGGGAACTCCGTGACGTACGACTCGCCGCCCGGTGACTACCAGTTCGGCACGAAGGCGGCGTGGACGTACGCCATGAACCACTTCGACGGCGAGACGAGCGATCTCAGTTTCTCATCGGACAATGACATCTGGGAGCTGGGGACGCCGGAGTTCGAGCTGGAGGCGGCGTTTTCCGAGCCGGATTGCTGGGGCACGGACCTCGACGGGCCGTATCCGATCAACTGCGACGCGTCGCTCACGAGCGACTGGATCACGCTCAGCGCCGACAGCCAGCTTGCGTTCCAGCACTGGTACAGCATTAACGAGTATATGTTGGAGGACGCGTCCGGGTGGGTCGAGGTGACGACAAACGGCACCGATTGGCAGGACGTGACGCCGGTTGCGTACGGATACGTGGGCAACAGCGAGGGCTGGGCGCTTGAGACGATCGACCTCTCGTCGTACGGCACCGCGACGGTGAAGCTGCGGTTCCGGCTCTATTCGCAGGAGTCGGAGATCGTGCTCTATTACTACGCCGGGTGGTACGTGGACGACGTATCGCTGACGCAGATGATCGAGTACGGCAAGGGCAGCCTGTTCTTCGACCGGGAGAAGTACAGCCTGAACACGCCGGTCGAAGTGACACTCATTGACGGCCACCTCAACGCCGATCCGAACGCGGCGGAAGCGATACTGCTCACGGTCGCAAGCACGCACGACAGCCTGGACACGCTGTTCACGGAGACGGGCACCAACTCGGGGCGGTTTATCGCCGTCGTGACGCTCGATGATTCGGCCCCTATCGCGGATGGCCTGCTGCAGGTTTTGCCTACCGACACGATCACAGTGCAATACAACGACGCGGACGACGGGACCGGCTCGCCGGCGTTGGCGACGGCGCAGGCCGATGTTGATTTGATTCTGCCGGAAATGTCGGGCCTCACTTTCTCCAATGTGTCGGACAGCGGCTTCGAGGTGAGTTGGACGACGAATGAGGCATGCCTTGGCCGCGTTTATTACGGAAAGACGACGGGCACCGCAACCTCGACGGGTCCGGTGGGCTACGACACGACACATTCGATCGCGATTGACGGGCTCGACGAGAACGCGGGCTATTTCGTGAAGATCTCGTCAACGGACGAGGCCGGGAACGAGCTCGTGGACGATAACGGCGGGAGCTGGTATCGGGTGTACACCAACGTGCGGAAGGATCTGTTCCGGGACGATTTCGACCGCGACGAGAAGGGCTGGACCCACTCGGGCACCGGTGACGAGTGGGAGCAGGGGACGCCGAGTTACGGGATCGGGTCCGCTGCGTCGTCGCCCAACTGCTGGGCGACCGATCTCGACGGGACGTATCCGGGGACGGTGGACGCGTCGCTTATGAGTCCGTCCATCGTGCTGGAGGCCGACGTGCGGGTCTCGTTCAAGCACTGGTACAATATCGAGGAGTACGGCCTCGACGACGGGACGGGATACTTCGAGGTGAGCACGAACGGGACGGACTGGACGAATGTCTCGACTGGCGGCGGTTACACGGGAAAGGCCAAAGCGGGCTGGCATGAGGAGGTTCTTTCGCTGGCCGCGGCCGGCGCGGCGACGGCGAACGTCCGCTTCCGCCTCAGCGCCGAGCAGACGATCGAGTACTACTATCCGGGCTGGTACGTGGACGACGTGAGCGTGTACGTGCTGAAGCCGTACGGCTACGGCGTGCTGCTGCTGGACCGGCAGGTGTACACGCTTATGGACGCGGTGGAGATCGCCGTCAAGGACGGGCACCTGAACGCTGATCCCGCGTCCGTCGAAACCGCGATTGTCCTCGTCTCAAGCACAACACAGCCGACGCCGCTGGCCGTGACGCTCTACGAGACCGATGCCGCCTCGGGCGTCTTCCAGGGCGTGGTGGCGCTGTCTCAATTCACGGGGTTCGACACGCTGAAAGTTTCCGACGGTGACGTGATTACCGTGGAATACGAGGACGCGGACGACGCGGAAGGCGGCGTGGACGTGACGGTCACGGCGCAGGCGTCTGTGTCCATTCTCGATACGGACGGCGACGGAATGCCGGACGAGTGGGAAACCGCGAACGGCCTCGACCCGGGCTCGGGGACGGGCGACGACGGCGCGGACGGCGATCCCGACGGCGACGGCAGCCCCAACCACGACGAGATGGTAGCGGACACGGACCCGCGCGACGCCGCGTCGATATTCGCGATTGTGGAAGTCAGTGCGACGGCCGAAGGGATCGTCGTTCGGTGGCAGAGCCGGCCGCACAAGGTGTACCGCATCCATTGGAGCGAGGACCTCGACGGGTGGACGGCCGTCCCCGGCGACGTGCCGTCGGCCGGCGCCGAGACCGAGTGGCTCGACACGTCGGCGGCGGGCGTCGGGGAGCGGTTCTACAAGATCGAGGTCGTGCCCTGAGCCCGGCGGGGCCCTCACCTATTCCTCAGGCGAGCGATCGGCCGGTCGCTTCTTCGTAGATGGCGAGGACGTTTTCGAGCGGCGTGTCCGGCTGGATGCAGTGGGCCGGCGAGAAGATGTAGCCGCCGCCCTTGCCGATGACGTCAATTCGGTGCCGCGCCTCCGCCCTGCACTCCTCGACGGTGCCGTGCGGCAACGTCTCCTGCGTGCTGACGAGGCCGCAGAAGGCAAGTTTCCCGTAGCACGCGTTGCGTATTCGCACGGGGTCCATGCCGGCAGGCTCCGGCTGCATGGCATCGAGCACGTCGAGACCCATGTCAATGAACGTCGGCATGATGTCGTGGGTATCGCCGCAGGAGTGCATCATAGCCTTCGCGCCGAACTCGTGGGCCAGGTCATAGAACTTCTTAAGCCGCGGCACGAACACCCTTTCGAACACGTCGGGCGAGACGAGCCGGCCGTTCTGCGTGCCGCAGTCCTCGCCCAGACACACGATGTCAACTTTGCCTCGCGCCGCTTCGAGGCCGCGTCGGAGATATTCGTAATAGAAGTCCACGCGCTTATCTATGATGGCCATGCCGACCTCGTCCTCGAGGGCGATATCTATCATGACCTGTTCCATGCCACGCCCTCGCGAGACGCCGTTGACGATGTCGGGCATGCCGGCGCCGCCGATGCAGACGGCGTAGTGCGCATACCGGTCGCACTGCTCTTCCAGCGTCGAGAAATCATAGTCGGCGATGTCAGGCCATGGATAGGCGTTGAACTCGTCCATGGTGCTGATTCCGGCGAGGGCCAGGTCGCAGGACTCAGGATACGTGCCGAATTCATATTGCTGGTCCCGGTAACCGACGCCCCAGACATCGTACCAGACATCGCCGTCCGTCTTTGTCGGGCCTCTCCATACGGGTTCCACAGTCCTGAAGTCCACGCCGAGCACGTCGAGGACGTCGCGGCCCGCGAAATAGTCCTTGAGTTTCGCGTCGATCTCGGGCGTCGCATAGAGCTGGATCGGGACACGGTCCGGTTCCTTCCACTCGAGGGAGGTCCTGACTCGTTCTCTCGGTGTGAGCTCCATGCGCAGTCTGCCTCGTTACGTTTCCCGTACAGGGGCGCTACTTGGGCAGCGGGGGCGCCTCGACGAGCTCGCTTTCGATGGAGGTTTCGCCGAGCGTCGAGACCGCAAAGCGATTGCGGTCGCCGAAGAAGTACATGTCCTCCGGCCGTTGCGTGAGGTCCACGACGAATTTTCGTTCCTTGGGTCCAAGCGTGCCGACGACGAACCACGGCCGGTCGTTAAGGCCGTGGTTCGAGCACCGGCGGTAGACGCGGAAGCCGATGGCTTTCCTGAGGTACGTGGCCTCCATGATTGCCGGGTCTCGCCACTGCCAGGTGACTCTGACGTGGGTGTTGTCGAGCTGTTCCGCCTTCACCTCGACCGGCGCGGGGGGCGAGTCCTCGGAGCCGTAGGGGGTCCTGAGGGTGATCTCGAACTTGCTCTTGTGCCCACGGAACCAGGCGACGTTGTAGTCGAAGTACTCGAGCCAGAAATAGACCGGGCGATCGTACTTGGTAACGCGCACCATCATGAGGCCGGGCTTGTTGGGGTCGATGTTGCCCCACGGGTTGGCCTTGCGATGGAAGCCGTTGAGTGTCTTGACTTCCACCACTGGCCGGTTCGGCAACCTGATAACGCCGAACTCGTCGGTCTGGCCGACGATGACGGGGTGCTTCGACGTCGGGTGGTCCATGTTGCCGTCGTCCACGACGTAGTAAAACGTGACACCGTGGTCCTTACCGGGCTCCTTGGTCTCGTCCACGACGACACCGCGCTGGAATATCTCCACCGTGGCGCCGGGGACGCCCTGGCCGTTGACGTCCGTTATGCGGAGGAAGTTCTCGTCGGGGATTGCGAACGCGTGATCGGCGAAGTATCCCCTCGGCTTGTTCCAGTTCTGGTTGAGGTAGCCTGCATCC
>CAYOGX010000138.1:0-8392 GCA_964403235.1 uncultured Planctomycetales bacterium
AAACCCCAAACCCCAAACCCCAAACCCCAAACCCCAAACCCCAAACCCCAAACCCTAGCCCCTTGGTGGACATCGCGGGACCTGCGTGTGCGGGATGGCGCTGCGTGACGGCGTGTTGGTGACCGGTGGCGTTTTTTGTCGACGACGAGCCAAAAAGAGGCGGAGAGGGTATAATACAGGCGAAGGAGCAGGCCGCCGACGGAACCACTAGGGATTCGGCGTGGCCCGTACGAACCTACCGGCTCGCAGGGAGGCGAATTTCCCACATGTTCAAGCCAGACATTCCAATCCGAGAGAAGGTTCCCTTTGACCTACAACGCAGGATCATGGCGCATCTGACCGTTGATTCGTGGGACAACATCCCGCACGCGGGTCTCGTCATGGACCTGGACGTCACGGCCGTTCTGACCTTCATCGACCGGCTGAGGGGCCATCCGGATTTCGAAGGCGTCCGAGTGACCCTCAACTCGGTCCTGTTGAAGATCATCGCCGAGTGTCTCAAGAGGTCCCCGGCGCTCAACGCGCACGTGGACTACAGCAAGTCGGCCGATTTCGGGTCGGTCACGGTCTTCGACGAAATCCACATCGCGACCCCCTTCCTGCTCGAAGACGGCCGAACCATCACGACCGTGCTGAAGGACGTCGGCAACAAGTCGCTCCGCGACGTCTGCCTGGGCATGGAGGACTTGCGCAGGCGTGTTGGGAACACGAACGTCGACTACGTGATGTACGAAGCCGCCGTCAGAGACACGATCGACCGGCTGAAGCGCCTGAAGCTCGGCGTGCTGCGGCGGATTCGCCGCAACTTCATCGGTAGGACGAAGATCGCCCGGCCCGGTCGGCGGGCGTTGCGGGAGTACCGCAAGATCCCCGAAAGCGATCGAATCACGGTCGATGATCTGATAAGCGCGACGATCCTGGTGTCCAACATCGGCAGCGTGATGAAGGAACTCCGCGCCCACATCGCGTTGCTCGAGGTGATCCCGCCGCAGGTGCTTGTCATCGGCCTGTGTGCGGCCAGGAAGCAGCCGTTGGTGATGACCGACGAAGACGGCAACGACTCGATCGAGATCCGATGGACGATCCCGATGTCCGTGTACGCCGATCACAGGGCGGTCGACTTCGCGCGGGCCGTTGGTTTCTTGAAGGAAATGGTCGCGCTCTGCACGAATCCCGAACGGCTGGTGGGGGGTGCCCGTTTGCCGGAACGCGCCCGGTCGGAGGCCCCAGAGCCATTGGCCCCGGTCCCCGTTGGGGCGCTGCTTTGACGCCTGGGTGGACCACACAACGACGAGCCACATGATCGCCACCTGACAGGTACCCGCGCCGGAACATGACGATGGGCCCATCACGGCGGTCCGGTGCTCCGGGGACACCATAGCTCATTCCTAACACGGCACAGGTTGTCGGGAGACGGGCGGGTGGACGCCAGGTGAGTCACGTTCCGGCCCGGTTGACACGAGCGCCGATTCAGAACCGGCCCGATCGGACAGACCGGCTTCGGGCCGGGCGCTACCACTTCGGCTTGGAGAATCCCTTGCCGGCCGTCAGCTTTCGGGCGAGGCGCTCGATCTCGGGGTTCGGATCGTACAGGGCCAACTCGAAGAGCGCTCGATGCTGGCCTGGGTCCAGGTCCGACAGCAGCGCGGCCGTCTGCGTCCGGACGCAGCCGCTCGGGTCCTTCAGGCCGCGCTCGAACCACCCCGGACCGTCCTTGCCCGAATGCTTGACCAACGCGGCGATGGCGGCAGCGCGGGTCCGCTTGTCCGCCGAGCGGGCGAAGGGGAGGATCACCTCGGGATCGCCGTCCTGGCAGCGGCGCATCGTCTTGAGCGCAGCCACGCGGACGTCCGATGACTCGTCCTCGAGGAACATCATGCACCAGTCAAACAGGTCGGGGACGTCGAGCTGACCCATGAGCGACAGCCCGCGGATGCGGCGTTTCGGCTTCGGATCGACCAGGCAGTCCAACGCCTCGGCCTCGCGCGGGTCCGGTTCGGGCAGGTCGGCGGTGGTCTCAACCTCGATCGTCTTGATCGTGCGATGGACCTGAAGCGTGTCGGGATCGATCTGGACGCCCTCGAAGTGCTCGGGCAGCCACCGGCAGGCCATCTCCAGCAGCTCGCCGGGCGAGATCCCGCCGCGAGGCCTGGACGACAATCGGTTGACGACCCAGCGCGACAGCCGCTGAATCCCGGGATGATGTTGGCCGACACCCTTATGGGGCTTGAGCCCGAGCCGGGCGTTTACCCAGGCGGCCAGCTCCTTGGGTGAGCTCGGCTGGTCCGTCGCGGGATGCGAGCGCAACACAGTCACAGGCACGGGGCCGTCGATGGCGATGACGGCGCCGGGGGCGAAGACGCGCCTCGGTCCCAGCCTCGCGCGGAGCTGGCCGAGGTCGATGTCGCAGGTCAGCACGACCGGCCGGCAGTGCGATCGACGCGCCTTGGTCTTGGCCCGTCCGAGCGCGTAGTTCTGGCTCTTGGCGAACCAGACGCGGCGCGAGGGCTTCTTGGGCAAGAACCCCGCCTCGCAGATCTGTCGTGCACGCCGATCGGTCGTGCCGTGGTAGACGATCATGCCGTACACCTTCGGTAGGGCCGGCTGTGCCGGCCAGACTCGTCTGCGACCTTCGGTAGGGCCGGCTGTGCCGGCCAGACTCGTCTCCGACCGCACGCACCGTAGCGGCCGGCACAGCCGGCCCTACCCGGTTCCGTGCGTCACGGACGCAGCCGATACGTGATCGGCTGCATGATCTTCTCGAACCGCTTTCGTCCGTCCTCGCTCAGGCAGCGAAACGCCTGCGCCGACAGCGTGATCCCGCGCCGGCCGAGCCGGGCCGCGATGTTCACCGTCTTGCCGATCACGTCGAAGCGCTCCGCGCCCGGCGGACCGAAACTGCCCGACAGGACCGGCCCCACGTGAACGTTCACGTTCAGGTACGTGTCGAGGCCGAACTCGCGCGCCCGCTCGCGGGCGTCCCGGGCGAAGGCCGCCAGCGCGAAGATCATCGGCTCGACGGACCGCTCCGGAAACACGGTCAGTCCCGCGTCACCCATGAGCTTGACGATCCGACCGCCGGCCGGCTCGATGTGGTCCGCCGCGAGCTTGTAGAACGCCTGCAAGAAACTCGCCACGACCGTGTCCCGCTCGGAAGAGCTCCATTCGGCGATGCGAGACAGGTCAAAGAACGCGACGCCCAGCGTCTCAGTTTTACAGTCCGGTGGTAGGGCGGCAGGCGCGCCGCCCCGTACGGAGGCGTGATCCGACATGACAGGCTCCCTTTCAATAGGGCATATAACGTTGGCCTCGCGAGGCACCGCTGCCCCACGATCCAACTAGATATGAGGATACCTTCTGGCCTGCGTCGAGGCAAGGGACGAATCGGCGTTCTACTTGTGCCCGAACTCGTACGCGCCGATGTCGGGGGCCTTGCCTTGAGGAACCGGGTTGCGTTCGAAATCCGTCTGCGTCCCGACGTCCGCGCCCGCGTCGATGCAGGCAGACCCCTTCGCCAGATGGAAGTCCCTCTTGTCGACGTCGACGAGCGCGGGTTGGGTGGCGATGGAGCGAGGCTCCTTGGCCTGCTCGGATTGATACGCGGCAAACCGGGCCATCGTGTAGCTCGCGTCCTTCAGGCGGATCATGGTTCCCGCGGCCTGATACCAGCAGTTGTGGTCCATGCGAAGCGCGTCAATGGCCGCCCTGGGCCAGGCGGGGGCGTAGAAGGCGTTGCTCTTGGCCTCGAAGAAGACGTTGTTGCGAACGTAAACATCGCGAATGGCCGCGGGGCTCGTGTAGAAACATAGGTGTCGGCCGCTCGGGTCGGGTCGCTGGCTGTGTCCCCAGCCGTGGCCCGCGTTGACGCACGTGTTGTTCTCGAAGCGCACGTTGTAGGTCTGCGAGCTCTCGGGCCGGTTCCAGTACTCGAACGAGTACTCGCAGTTCCAGATCACGTTGTTTCGATAGGTGAGGTTGTACTGCTTGACGTTCGGGCCGCTGTTCTGGTTGGTCAGGGCGGCGTCATAGACCTCCCACAACCGGCATCGCTCGACCAGGCAATCATGGGCGTTCGCCCAGAACTCGACGCCGTTACCGAACCGGACGGTTCCGCTGCCGCCGCGCTGGTCGCCCCCGCCGATGTAGGCGAGATCGCAGTCACTGACGATGATGTGATGCGTGTTCGTCCCCCCGATGCCGTGGGCCGCGCCGTACTTGAGCGCCAAGTTTTCATAGACGACGTGGCTCGCGTGCGACTGGTCGATAATGTGCTGCCGCAGCGCGCATTCGATATCCGAGTAGTACGAGGCGGGGCACCTCGCCGAGTACAGCTTGACCACGTGCCTGTCTTCGTCGTACCAGTATTGCCCTTGCGCCTTCAGGTCGGCCTCGTTCCACACCTTGACGCCGCACGACGCCTCGCCGTTGAAGATGATGTTGCCCACGTCGCAACTGAGCACGTCATCGCCGATGCATTCCGCGAGCGTCAGGCTATCGAGGTGGAGGCTCGCGCCCTCGGGCAGGCTCGCCCCTAGAAAGAACGTCAGCCGCGCATCATCGGCCGTGACGTTGGCCCGGTAGAACTGCATGCAGCTCGACCACGCCTTCTTGATCGTCTTCCTGCCCGGGCGCGGGCCCGATGCGTAGCCGTCCCACGGGGCGCCGCTTCGCATGAGTCGCGGCATGTCCAGGACGAACTCCGCCGTGCCCTTGGCGCGAAACGCGAGCCGGTAGAACCTGCCCCGCTTCACCTTGAACCGGTCTGTGTAGAACTGCACGTCCGATCCGTTCTGGCCGCGTTTCGTGCACCGCACCCGATAGCCCGCCGGGGCCGAGTCAGGGTCCGACGTGTCCCTGGCGCCTTGGGCAGAAGCGCCCTTCTCGGTGTAGAGGTGCCAACCGGAAGCGTCCTTCGAGAAGCTCGGGTTCGCCAGCAGCTCGGCCCCACCCGTCTTGGGTTCGACCGTGGCCCAGATGTGCCCGCCTTCGTGTCGCCAATCCTCGGGGTCGTTCTTCTCGACGGAGCCTAAGAGCAGCGGCTTGTCGCCGGAACCGTACGCGCCGTAGGTGATGGTGCCCGCCTTGCTACCGCTGCGAGGCACCAGTTGCCCGCGCCAGACGTGCCCGCGCCTGAACAGGACGGCGTCACCCGGCTTGAGCGGCGCGGCGTTGACGCGGACCAACGTCCGCCAGGACGTGGCGAGGGATTTCCCGTCGGCGCGGTCCGATCCCTTGTTCGACACGTAATAGACGGCGGCGAGCGCTTGGGTCGAAGCCAACCGGGCCGTGCAGACGAACAGGAGCGGAGCAAAGGACCATTTCATCATCCAGGCCACCAGACAGATCTGCGCGAACTGTGGGTTGCGCATGAGACAAGCGCTCCTTTCAAGTCAAGGCCCTCCCCGGCTCCGGCCGGTGTGTATGGAGGAACATCCGTGCAACGGATTGTCATCGAATGGTCGCGGCAGGTAAAGCGTGGTCTCTGTCGTCTCGCCATCAAGACGAAGGAGGCCGAATTGAGGACACGCTATCCGATCATCGTTCATACGGCCGGCGGGTCGATCGGCGCCCGTGATTGATTGCAGCCGGACTCAGGCCGTAGAATCATCAGTTCGCCTGCAACAAAGGCTGAACAGTATGTCCTTGGGAGGTCTTCCGTGGGTGGCCCATGGCTTTAGCCGTGGGGGACGCGAATCCCCGTTCGAATTCGTATCCCCCACCTCTGAAGAGGTGGGCCACCCAACCTTCTCATCTGTTCAAATATTGCTGCAGGCAGCTTAGCCTTTTCAGTGCGCTCAAGATGAGGGCGAGTTCAGCATGGTGTCCCCGGAACTCGAACGTCCCGATGGCCCGTTCGCGATTCGCCTGTTCAACTGGGTTGGCAGGCGGCTCGAACGGTGCGGGGTCTGTCCGGACCGCCTGACGGAGGCGTCGATTCTGAGGGCGGCCCGGCGGCAGGCGAGGCTGTCGGACTTCGGCGATGACGGCTTTCGCGTTCCGCTGCGTCGGTTGGTTCAATCCTGTCGCGACGAGGCGCGGCTGCATCCGTTCGGCCGGGTGTTGATGTGGCTCCGCCTCATCGAGCTGGTAGCCAACCGGCTGAAGATCCGCGACGAGCTGAAACGCCATCCCGAGATCCTGGAAGTCCCGATCCGTCGACCCCTCTTCGTGCTCGGTCTGCCGCGCACCGGGACCACGCTGCTGTACAACCTGCTGGCGCAGGATCCGGCAAGCCGGCCGCTCTTGACGTGGGAGGCGTTCTGGCCCGCGCCGCCGCCGGAGCGCGACACCCGCGACACCGACCCGCGGATCAGGCAGGCCAGGATCCTGGTCAAGCTGACGCATTGGCTCGCGCCCCGTTTCCCGCTAGTCCACCAGCTAACGCCCGACGGTCCGGAGGAGTGCACGTTCCTGACGATGAACACCTTCGTCTCGCCCGGCTTCCTGATGCTGGCCGACCTGCCCGGCTATGAGGCGTGGCTCTGGTCGCTCGGCTTCGAGGAGCGGGTGGCCGCCTACGAGGACTACCGGCGCCAGTTGCAGCTCCTGCAATGGCGCTGCTCGGCCGATCACTGGGTCCTCAAGAGCCCCGTGCATTCGACCGCACTGGACGCGCTCTTGCATCTCTTCCCCGATGCCTGTGCGGTCCAGACGCATCGCGACCCGGCGAGGGTCGTGCCGTCGCTGTGCAGCCTGTTCTCGATCCTGCGCGGCATGGGCAGCGACGAGATCGACCCGCTGGCGATGGGCCCGCGGATCGCGGAGACCTGTGCCGAAATCGTCGGCCGTGCGATGGCGGCCCGAGACGCCGCGCCCGATCGCGTGCTGGACGTCCGCTACCCCGAGATCATCGGCGACCCGATCGGGACCGTGCACCGGATCTACGAGCATTTCGGGTACGAGCGCGATGACCGCATGGACGCCCGCATGAAACGGTGGCTCGCCGAGAACCCGCGCCACAAGGAAGGCGTCCACCGCTACGACCTCGGCCAGTTCGGCCTCCATCAGGGGGACATCGATCGGCTGTTCGGGCCCTATCGCGAGCGCTACGCAATCGCACGCGAATAGTGTTCCGGTTCCGGGGGCCCCACACTTACGGCTCCGGGGACACCGTACTCAATTCTTGACCACCAGCTTCGCACGTTACTCCCCATCGCTACGCTTGAGCGTACAGGCGTTGGTGTTCGGCCTGGCAGAATCGGTCGGTCATGCCGGCGACGTAGTCGCAGACTACGGGGTGGATGCCTTGCTCGTTGATGCGGTTGGCGAAGCGCGGGGGTAGCTGCGTCGGGTCGGCGGCGAGGGCGTCGAAGACCTCGGCGACGAGGCGGCGGGCGCGGGCGTCCATCTCGGCCACCTTCTCGTGGCGGTAGACACACTCGTGTAGGAACGCTTCCAGGGCCGACAGATCGGCTTGCATGGCTTCTGACGGGGCAACCAAAACCCCTCCGGCGGCGCGGACGTCGTCGGCGTTGGTTGGGTCGAGCTGGCGGATCCGCCGCGTCGACTCGTCGACGACGTCGACGAGGACGCGGCGGACGAGCGCGTCGAGGATGGGCCTGCGGATCGCCAGGACGGGCAGGTCGGGGTGCGCTTGGCGGATCGGGCCGGCGGCGTCAGACCATAGGCGGACTGCGGACAGATCGTGCTCGGTGATCAGCTCGGCGCCGAGGGCGTCTTCGAGGTCGTGGCCGGCGTAGGCGAGCCGGTCGGCGATGTGGTTGAGCTGGCCCTCGATGGGCGGCATCCGATCGGCCTGATCGTCGCGGTCGGCGCGATCGGCCCGATCGGCCGGGCCGGCCTGGGCCGGATCGTCGTATGGCGTGGCGTGCGTGGCGAGGCACTCGCGGGTCTCGGCCATCAGGTTCAGCCCGCGAAACGCGGGGTAGGGGTGCTCGAGGTACTCGACGATGCGGAGCGACTGGCGGTTGTGCTCGAATCCGCCGTGATCCCGCATCCGCTCGGCCAGGGCGGCTTCGCCGGCGTGCCCGAACGGCGTGTGGCCCAGGTCGTGGGCGAGCGCGACGACCTCGGCCAGCCCGGCGTTGACCCGCAGCGCGCGGGCCAGCTCGGCGGCCAGGTGCGCGACCTCCAACGAGTGCGTCAGCCGCGTGCGGTAGTGATCGCCCTCGTACGTCACCAGGACCTGCGTCTTGTATTCCAGTCGCCGGAACGCGGTGCAGTGCACGACGCGGTATCGGTCCAGATCGAATCCGCTGCGGAGCGGGTCGGCCGGTTCGGGATGCGCCCGGCCGGGAGTGCGAGCGGGGTCGATCGCATAGTCGGCCAGATCCGGCGGGGAGGGGTTCATCACTGCACGGGGCCGTCCAGTCGCGGCAGGTTCAGCTCGTCGGACACCTCGCGCATCCGCGTGAAGACGGCGTCCAGTGCC
>CAYOGX010000139.1:0-8390 GCA_964403235.1 uncultured Planctomycetales bacterium
CCCCCCGCCCCGCGCAAACGACGCACCCGCCGCTGCTTGGGGCGAAGATCGTCTGGCTGGATGCGGAGCACGGAAACGGGTACGGGTGCCTCGAGCTATCGGACGTATGGCCCGGCGGCTATCGGGCGTTGGCCGTCGGCGAGGTGTGTGGCTTCCGAGCCGTTGGGACGTCCGCTTCGTCGGCGTAATACGGTCGGAAGATGTGCTCGATCTCCTTCCACCGTTGCTCGGCGATCGAGAACCACGTGAGGCCCGCTTGCGTGTCGAGCCTGACCATCGCGTTGAGGCTGGCGTCTTCGGTCTGAATGGTCGCCAGGCGTTTTGCGAACGCCTTGTTGACCACGCGGATGTCCTCGTAGGTTCGGGTGAGTTCTTTCAACTCCCAGTCCGGGGTCTTGCCGTGTCGTTGCCGGAAGAACTGTGCCAGCAGGTACATGGAGACGGCTCAGTAGGTGGTTTCGCCCTTGGTGGAGAAGGGCAAGTGCGTGAAGACCATCGGTCGAAGCTTGTCGAGATGCGGGCAGCCGCTGGTGGCCATGATCAAGCCCATCAACGAGGCAATCACCTCTTGAAGCGCGCAGCTGTTGTGGTACGCGCGCGCCTCGGTGCGAACGACGATGTCTACCTCGTCGTGCGACACGCGGTCTCGGAACGCCTCGCCAACGGGGACTAGGTTCACGGCGACGGGGCAGCGGGGATGGTCGTCCGCGTTCAGCGGGCAGTTGGGACATTGGTGGACCGTGAGCCTGGTCCATTCCGGCGGCTCGCTGTCCGGTGCGGGCACCAGGTCTAGCGACGGCAGTTGCAACCTGACGGAAAACGCCCGGGTGGTCCCGTCTTGGAAGGTGAACTGATAGGTCGTGGTTTTTGCTTCGGGCACGATGCGTGCCTTCCATAGGGGATCGGGGACCGGTGCGCGGACGTGTCGTACGATGGCTGTGCCCGCTTAGACGGGTATCGGCGTTAGGGGGGAGGGTATTGAGCAACGTTTGCGCCATTCCATTCGTTCATGCTCCCGGCATTCGTTGTGGTCGAAAGGGGTCACACGACCCCTTCGTGCGAGGTGCGGCGGCGCAGGTGGGTAGGGTCATAGCGCCTGATTCGTCGCGAGCCGGACGGCCTGATCGAACACCTGTTTCATGTCGATCTCGACGAACGACCGCTTGTAGGCTTCCAGCGGGCCCTGCTCGCCCTTGGCGCGGGCATTGGCGACCCAGATTCGCATGGCCGTCAGGTCGTAGACGACGGTCTGAAGGTTGCCCGTCCCGACCGACGTGACGATGTCCTCGATCGTGACCTTGGCGTTGATGTGTCCGTAGTGTTCGACGAGCTTATCGTGCAACGGGCCGTCGTACCTGGGGACGTCCCAACTCATGCCCCAGTAGACCACGTCGGGAATCCGCTGATGCGCGTCGGTGAGGGGCTCGAGGTTACTCGGGTCGTACACGTTGCACAGCGTGTGCGACGTCTGGAGCGCGCGGACCTGTCCGAACTTGCCGTCGCCGATCGCGTACATCAGCGAGGTCGTCCTCGGCGTGCGCCGGACACGGTCGATGGCGGCCTCGAGGCTCTTATCGAACTGCAGGATGTCCCGCAGCATGTACATGAACGGCTGGCCGTCGAACGTGTCGTTCTCTTTGTCGTACCTGTCGCCGATTTCGCTGATGGCGATGGCCTCGGAGCTGATCCCGCTAACGGCCCCGACGACGCCCGCCCACCCGATGTTGGCGAAGGGGTGGCCCTTCTCGGGCACGTGCACGATGATGGCGGGATGCCGCTGGATCTCGGCGCGGACGGCGTAGTCCAACGCGCGGAGTTGATAGACGTGTCCGTCGGCCTTGGTGGCCTTGCCCCACGCCCCGAACAGGCTGCAGTGCCACTCGCCGGCCTCGCCGATCAGGTTCGCCCGGACGATCTGCTGCAACGGAATGCCGCTACCGTCGGCCAGGCCTTTCAGCTCCTCGATGAAATACGCAGGGGTGTGTGGTTTCGTTGCGGCGTAGACCTCGTCCAGCACTTCGACCTTCATCATCAGCTCGATGAGTCGGCTGGTGTGACTGGCGACCTCCTTGCGGAGCAGTTCACCCTGCGCCTGGCCCCGTTGGAACGGCGTGCCCCAGACCGTCACCAGCCGGATCCGCTCGTCGCCCTGGCCGATCATCTCCAGTCGACCGTGACTCGTCTTGGAAACAAACTGTGGATTGGCCGGCATGACACGACGACTCTTGACCACGCACCCCGAGTCCGAAGCAGCGTCGTCTGTCGACCTCTCGGCAGGCGGCTTTTGCTTCTTTCGAGACTTCGATCGCGCCGCAGCGGGCTTGCTGCGTCTACGGGGGGACTCTGTCCGACGGTCCTTCCGGCCATCGTTCTGGTCGGCGGCGGTATCGACTTTCTCGACGCCGGGCTGATCGTCCTTGAGAACCGACGCGATCGCGGTCCGCTGGAACGACCGGGTCATTGTGATGCCGTGCTGCTTGACTTTGACCTCGACGGTCTTGTCGGTCTGGCTGACGATCTTTCCCCGGACCTCCTTACCGTTCTTGAGGACGACCACTTCGGCTCGCGCCGTCGCGGCCAGTGCCAGAACGCCCATCGTCAACCCTACAGCCCTACAGCGTAGACGAGACATAACCACCTCCCACAAGCAACGTGCGTCTGCCCAATTTCCCCAATGACGACCTGTCATCAAGCTCGGGTAAACCAGCATCATAGTCTACCCGACGAGCATGGGCAACCAGCGCCGACCGAGAACGGGACTAGACGTCACCGCAGCCGCAGCTCGCACGGTCCCCGTGGAACACGACCAACCGCGTGCACGTGGGGCAGCGGAGGCGACCGGTCGTACGAAAGCGATCGGGCGCTTGAGGCCCCAGCCAGCCGAGCGGAGGCAGCAGGTTGGGCCACGATTCGGGGCCGCCCAGGTGGGTGTTGGCCAGGGCGTCCATCTCCAATAGCGTCTGTCGGGCCGACCCATTCGCCCAGCGCTTCGCCTCGATCAGAATGGGGGCAGCGAAGTCCAACGTCTTGAACCACTCAAAGAACCTTGCCCACGGAACGTTGCCGTAGCCGGGCTGGAAGTGCCAGTCGATGTCGGCGCAGTTGTCGGCCAGGTGGAAACCGATGATGCGGTCGGCGACGGCGTCGAGCATGGTCTCGAAGCATCCGCAGACGTGGGCGTGGCCGGTGTCGAGAATCGCGCCTAGCCAGGGGGTGTCGAAGCGGTCCAGCGCTCGGGCCATATCCTCGGCGCTCGCGCCGGGGTGATCGGGCAGCATGTTCTCCAGGCCGATCCGTACGCCGGACTGCTCGGCCACCGGCAGCAGCTCGTCGAGGCTACGGGATTGCTGGTCACAGATGCGGTCGACCGGGCCGTTCTTCTCGCAGCAGCGGCCCGGGTGGATCACGCCGACGCGGATGCCGATCCGGCCGGTGCGGCGGATCGACCTGGTCAGCCGTTCGACGCTGCTGCGTCGGACGGCCTCGTCGATGTGGGCGACGTCGATCGAGCGGTCGAACGGCAGGTGGACGGACTGTAGCACGATGCCGGTTTCGTCGGCGGCTTGTCGGACCGCGTCGATTTCGGCGTCGGTGCGGTCGACGAAGCACTCGTCGTACATCAGTTCCAGCGCCGGCACGCCGTCGGCGGCGTGGCGGCGGACGGCCTCGGCCGGGGCCATCCCCTGCGTCCAGCCTTGTAGGGCCCAGGTGATGCCGAAGTGGTTCTGGCAGTTGCCGTTTGAGTTGCAGTCTGTCATGGTTCGGTCGCTCGTGGGCTGGTGGTTCAGCGAAGCTCCTGGACCAGGGGTTGGTTGAACTCGATACCGGCTGACAGGATCCGCACCCGGCAGCTCAGCTCGATGGCCTCGGCCAATCGGGGGTGGCTGTTGTCCGGCAGGGCCGCGGTCAGCCGGACGAGGCGCGATTGGCCCTGCTCCCACCGCTGCATGCCGACCAGGAGTTTCTGGCCGGCGCGGAACTGGTAGCTGGCGGGTTGGCTGTCGAGGTGGTAGGCGTCGTCGGCCCGGGCGAGCTCGCGGAGCTTCTCGTCGAGGACCGTCCAGAAGTCGTTGTCGGTAGGCCGTTGCGGATCGGACCAGGACAGCTCGTATTGTAGGTCGATCTGCGACGGGCCGGGCTTGTGCCACAACAGCAGCTCGCGACAGACGCATCGGTCCCGCTTGTCGAAGCGCACGAGGATGATCCGCTGAGGCCCGGTGGGCTCGAGTGGCCCCTGACGGGGTGAGAAGTAGAGCCACGCCGATTTGTCGGGTGTTTCGGCATAGGGCAGTCCCAAGATGAAGGCGACCATGCGGCGGTCCGCCTGGGGGGGAATCTGCTCGAACTGCTGTCGGATCAGATTCATCTCGGCCGCGGGATCGGCACAGCCAGCGCCCGCCGTCAGTACAGCACAGCACGCAATCACCCGTCGGGCGGCGCGTCGGCAACATGACGCCAGCTTACGTCGTCTCCATGTCGCCCCATTCGGCTTCATCGCGTAGACCTTCCGTCGGTGGCTCGGCAGCCCGTTCCGTCGGTCGCAGCCGAGCGCTGGGGAACGTGGCGGCTGGCGTGGCTGTTCTGTCCTCCGCGGGCGCGGCGGGCCGACCGGACTTGATATCGGTGAAACGCCCCCGCTTCCGCAGGACGTGGATCGCCGCGAACATCAGCGTCGCCAGGCCGTAACCGATCGCGATGCCCCAGCCGCGGTGCTCAAACGTGCCGGCCGGCCACTCCTGCCATTGCCAGATCAGCAGTTCGCGCGGCGTGAGCTCGAACTGGCCCGGTTGGATGCGGAACGCGTGCTGCAAGCCGATCAACGTCAACGCACACGCGAGGACGGACCAGACGGCGGCGACCTTGAAGTTGCGATCGATCAGCCTGGCCGAGATCCCCGAAATCATCACGCAGGTGATGATGAAGCTCGAGTTGGCCCCCGCCAGGGCGTAGATGCCCACCGGCCACCAGTTGTCCGTGTGGTCGGCGGATTCGGCGATCTGACGCAGATGCTCGGTGAGGATCGGCCCGATGCCGTTGGTCGCCCCGGCACCCAGCAGCATATCCGGCAGAAACAACACCGCCAGCGCAGCCACGGCCGGGAAGAACCCGATCGCAACAGCGGCGTAATGTCGCGTGGGCGTGGCCTCGTAGGACTGGGCCGTAATGACAATGCCGATCCACAGGACGATGGCGATGCCGGCCTCCATCGGGACGGCCGACGTGATCACGCTGCCCAGCCCGAGGAAGAACACGGCCGTGAAAAAGACCGCGTTGAGGACCGAGTAGCCCGTCCTGGCCCCGAGCGCCTTCCAGCCGGGGTGGCCGATATAGATCGTCGTGGGGAAACAACTGCCGCAGAACCCGGCGGCGATGCTGCCGATGCCGTTAACGGCCAGGCAGGTGCCGGTGCTGAACCGGTCGCCGGCGGCCTCGGCCGACTCGATGTTCTGCAACGAGCCGAGGGCGTTGAGCAAGCCCATCGGCACGACAATACCCAGAAACCCGATCATCAGGTCGCGATGCTCAGGCCGGGTCACCAGATCGAGCACCTCGCGCCAGTAGACGTTGGGCGTGTGCACGCCGACCCAACTCGTGGCGGCGGCGACGGCCTCGGCGCTCATCATCGGCTGGTCCCACACGCGGCTGGCCCACGCCAATCCCGTCCCGACGATCAGGGCCACCAGCCCGCCCGGCAGGCCCAGTGGGAATCGAACCTTCGCGAAGTACACCACCAGGATGATCATCATCGGCAGCATGGCGACCAACGGTCGCTCGTAGATCTGAAACGCGAATGGTCCGGCGATGAAGATCACGCCGATGGCAGCCAGCGTGCTCAGCAGCGCCGCCCGCGGTGTGACCCGACGGATCCAACCACCGATGAACGACCCGACGAACTCGATCAGCCCGCTGCCGATGCAGGCCAGCAGGCCCATCTTCCAGGCCAATTCTGCCGCGCCGGCCAGGCCCAGATCCGTGCGGCTGAACTGGATGTACACCGGCCGCATGATGAAGAAGATGAACGCGAACATGCTGACCGTGTTCACGCCGTACGGCAGCGCCGTACACGTCCGGTTGCCGTCGCGACGGGCCACCCACCAGGCATGTAGGCTGTAGAACAGATTGCCGATCAGCAGGCTGACCGCGATGCCCGGCAGGACGCGCTCGACCAGCATCGCCTCGCCGAACCCGCACAACTGCTGGCACAACCCCACCAGCACGAGCACCTGGACCAGGTTGTCAACGGCCAGGCCGAAAAACCCGTCCACGTCGCCCTTGCACAACAGCGGGTAGCGTTGGGATCGCGGCTCGTTCACGTTTCCTCCGTGTGGTCTGTAGTCGAGGCCTGGACGTAGAAGAGGCGGATCGGAGTCGAAGTACCCATCAGAGCTTGGCATGCGATCACGTGCGCCTCCGCATGACACTCTCTCTCGGCCCATGAAACACCGAGATGGCGTGGCTTGTCAATCGGTCCATCGCCCTGGTCGGCCGGTTGCCCCGATCCCGCTAGACCGCACGTGTGCCACTGCTGTGCCAGCAGTGACGGGCCCTGCCCACAGAGCAGTGACTCCCGCGCGCATGGGCCGCTTAACTCAAACCGCCGTTCCCGGCATCCATTTTAGCAGATACATCACGACGAACAGGGCGGCGAACAGGTAGACGAAGCCGTGGGCGTCCCGCCGGCGGCCCGTGACGAGCTTGAGCAGGGCGTACGCGATGAAGCCCCAGGCGATACCGGCCGCGATGCTGAACGCAAACTGCATAACGACCATGCACAAGAAGGCGGGGATGGCCTCGGTCAGGTCGTCCCATTGGATCTTGCGGACGGCCGGCATCATCAAACAGCCAATTAGAATCAGCACCGGCGCGATAATGGGGTACTTCATGACCGCCGGGCCGCTGGCGGCCACGTTCACGCCGCTGCCGATAGCGCAGACCAGCGGGTAGGCGGGCAAGGCCAACAGCAGCAGCACCCCGGTCACGATGGCGGCCAGTCCGGTCCGCGCGCCCGCGCTGATGCCGCTGGTCGACTCGATGTAGCTGGTCACCGTGCTCGTGCCGAGGCACGTGCCGACGACCGTACCGGCTGCGTCGCTGAACAGGGCCCGCCCGACCTTGGGGATCTTGCCGTCGACCATCAGGTTGCCCCGCTCGGCCACGCCGATCAGCGTGCCGATGGTGTCGAACAGGTCGAGGATGAAGAAGATGACGACCACGGCCAGGCAGGTGAGGAACCGGTGGCCAAAGAACCCGGAGAAGTCGAGCTTGAGGAAGGTGTGGCCCGGGTTGAGCGGCGGCGCCTGACCCAGCGGGGCGATCAGTCGGTAGGGCAATTCA
Organism: uncultured Planctomycetales bacterium; assembly: GCA_964403235.1. GTDB lineage: Bacteria > Planctomycetota > Phycisphaerae > UBA1845 > JAFGLZ01 > JAFGLZ01. The sequence continues at coordinate 7,336 of CAYOGX010000139.1, forward strand.
CCGACCACGCCGCGTACCGACAGCTCCGTGACGACCCAGCCCGCCACCGCCGTCGCGAGGATGCCGATCAGGATCGCCCCGCGAACCTGTAGGGCCATCAGCGCGGCCGTGACCACCAGTCCGAACAGCGTCAACAAGGCCACCGGGCTGGTCAGCTTCGACAGATCGACCAGCGTCGCGGGGTTGTCCACGACGATCTGGCCGTATTGCAGCCCGACCATGGCGATGAGCAGTCCGATGCCGACGGCGATGGCGTACTTGAGCGATTCGGGCATCGCCGCCAGGATCGCCTTCCTCAACCCGAAGAAGCTCATCACGACGAACAACGCCCCGGCGATGAAGTTGGCCGCTAGCGCCTGCTGCCAGGTCAGCCCGAATCCGCCTTGCGCCGCCGCCGTACAAATGGTGAACGCGAACAGCACGTTGTGGCCCATGGCCGGGGCGAGTGCGACGGGCAGGTTCGCCAGCAACCCCATCAAGACGCAGGCAACCGCCGAGGCCACGCACGTGGCAAACATGACCGCGCCGAAGTCGAGCGGGTTGTCCTCGGTGCCCGCCATCGACATGATCGCCGGCTGGACGAAGATGATGTAAGACAGCGCCATGAACGTGACCGCGCCGCCAAGGACCTCGCGGCCGACGGTCGTCTGACGCTGGGTGAGCTGAAAGGTGCGTTCCAGCATGGCGCAGTGACCTAGCCTGTGGGCGGATCCGCGTCGGCGATGCGGTCGATGTACGCGGCGCCGACCGAATCGCCCCAGACATTGACGGCGGTGCGAAACCGATCAAGCAGCCAGTCGACGGCCAGCAAGAGCCCCACGCCCTCGAGGGGCAGATCCACGGCGGTGAGCACGATGACCATCGTGAACAGGCCGGCTTCGGGAATGCCCGCCGCGCCAATCGAGGCGAGCGTCGCCGTCACAAAGATGAGCACAATCGCGCTGAACGACAGGGGGATGCCGTAAGCCTGGGCAATGAGGATGGCCGCAATTTCTTTGAGGATCTGGCTGCAAGAGAGATCCAGGTGGTGGATGGGAATTCCGTGGTACGAGACC
>CAYOGX010000140.1:0-8390 GCA_964403235.1 uncultured Planctomycetales bacterium
CGGCCTTGAATACCCGTCCGGGCGGAGGCATGGCGGTCGTGTTCCTCGTCCGGTCCCTCAAATAGAACGGTATAGGTGGAGTAAGTAGCGATGCACAGACATGCGATCATCGTGCTGCTGATTCTATCGATCACCAGCAGCACGATGCTGGTGGGGTGTATCGGCGGTAGTTTTGGGGCCGGGGCCAGTATCCCGCTGCAGATCTTGGTCGTCGCGGGTCAGTTCCTGGCGTCGATGGCGTTGGACCAGTTGCTCGCGTCGATGCGCGGAGACGGAGACAACGGAGGCGACGAGGCCCTGATGGCACCGGTCGGCGTCGTCTTCGGCGGGTGAGCGCCGACCGGATCGGGTCCCGTGAGGGACGGTCTCAGTCGGGGGACCGGTTCGACGGGCGAGCCGTGAAGATGGAGAAACCAGCGATGCGAAGACATCTGATAATTGCCGTGTTGGTCTTGTCGATCATGAGCAGCACGATGGTGGTCGGGTGCGCCGGCGGGCCGCTGTTGACCTCGCTTATCACGCTCCCGCTTCAGTTCATCGGTGCGATGATGTTGGACCAGTTCGTCGGGCCGCTGTTGGGTGATCCGGCCGGAGACCTGGGCGGGGGCGGCGAACCGGTCGACGATTAGCCGTCGGGATCGATCGACGGGCGGACCCGTTTGATCGGGTCACCTCAGCCTGCCGTGTTTGCGTCGATGGGTCGTCGGTCCGGGCGCGGGGCCGTTGGCCGTCGCGGAGATACTGGATTCATGCAAGAACACACGACGCGGGTGATCTACAACATCTGGTCTCATTTCTACGATGCCCTGCTGACCAAGATGGTCCAACGGCGTCAGGGACAGGCCATCGCGCGGATGGATCTGCGGTCCGGCGAGTGGCTACTGGACATCGGCATCGGCACGGGGCTGAGTCTGGGTTTTTATCCGCGCGACCTGCACGTCGTCGGGTTGGACATCAGCGAAGGGATGTTGGCCCGGGCCAGAGAGCGGATCGACGAGATAGGGCTGTCGCGGGCGCGGCTGACGCTGGGCGACGCGATGAGGCTGCCGTTCGAGGATAACAGCTTCGACCACATCCTCGTCAGTCACGTGATCACCGTCGTGAGCGACCCCGTTCGCTTGGTGGACGAGATCCGGCGCGTGGGCAAGCCGGGCTGTCGCATCGTCGTGATCAACCACTTCCAGTCGGGCAACTCGATGATGGCCCTGCTGGAGAAGTGGCTGTGCCCGCTATGTCAGAAGATCGGGTGGCGGAGCGATCTGGCCCTGGAAGACCTGATGGCGCAGACCGGGCTGGACGTCGACTTCCGTTACAAGCTCGATTCGGTGGACCTGTGGGAGACGGTCTTCATCACCAACACGTCGGCGGGGGCCACCGAGCCGGCCGCGGCGGCCTCCAACGCCTCGGCCGCCTAGCCCAGTCCTGCGAGACGCCTAAACCATGCCCCTCGACCGCCATTCGCTCCGGTTGATCTATGTCCGACGGGTAATCGTGCCGCTGGCCAACACCCTCGGGTTTCGTGCGGCGATGGGCCTGGCGCGCTATCTGGCCCGCGGGGTGTTCGACATGAACACGCCCGGACGTTTGCGGGCCGAGCAGAACCTTCAGCGCGCCTACGGCGACACGCTGAAGCCCGAACAGCGGCTCGAACTGGCCCGCCGCGCCTTCGAGAGCATCGCCGCCTTCTGGGTCGAGGCCTTCTTCGTTCACCGCAAGCTCCGCGTCAGCTCGTGGCGACACTGCGTCGAGCTGGAGGACGAGCCCCTGGTCCGCGCAATGGCCGACTCGACCCGCGGGGCCCTGGTGGTCACGGGGTACCTCGGCAACTTCGCCGTCGGGGCCTACGCCCTGGCCCAGCTCTGCCGGCCCCTCCACGTCGTCATCGACGAGGTCCAGCACCCGGTCCTGAAATCCTGGCAGGACGAGCTGTACCGCCAGCCCAATCTCGAGCTGCTGGCCAGCCACCGTGCCCGAGGTCGATTGGCGGATCTGCTGTCCGACGGTGCGAAGGTCTTCATCGTCGGCGAGCACGTCCGCGCTCGCGGTCGGACGGTGGGGGTCGAGTTTCTGGGCCAGCCCTACCGGTGCTATCCGACCGTGGGGTTGCTGGCCCGATGGTGCGACGTCCCGGTCTACACGGTGTCGGCCCGGCGCCTGCCGGGGCCGTTCCGGTTCGCCTTGTCGGCCGAGCTGGCGGCCGACCCCCGCGATCTGGGCTCCGATCAGGACCCCACCGAGGCCATCACCCAGCGATACATGCGGCAACTGGAGGCCCAGGTCCGTCGCTGGCCCGGTCAGTACCTCTGGACCCGCCCGTGGGAACCGGCCGCCGCCTCGACCGACCCCGGCGCTGGCGATAAGGGCACTCAACCCCAACCATCTAGCACAAAAAGGGTTGCCGACGAGGGGGCTGTGAAGTCCCATTGACTCCTGAGCTGGAACGACTACAATAATCAACTTGTCCCGGGGGGGTCAGCGGTGTCGGGGCAAGGGCGTCAGGCAGACTCCGAACGGACGGATCACAGCATCGTGGGTATGCTCCGTAAACGCTGGATCTGCATATCGGCCGTGGTGACGGCGGCGGTTGCCCTGTGCGCCCCGGCCGAGCAGTATCCCAGCACCGCCCCCTACGAGCCGGACGACGCCGAGCACCCCCTCCTGCCCACGGGCATCAGCGAGTACGACGTGGAGATGGGCGGCAAGTTCGGGTACACGTGGTCGCAGGATGCCACGAGCATCCTGATGGTCCGTGGGGAGTTCGAGCTATACATGGGCCGGCGGCGATTGCTGGCCGACGAGGCCGTCGTCTGGATCAGAGAAGGGACGTACCAGGGCCGAGCCTACATGGTCCTCGACGTGTTCTTGTGGCAGCATGCCGAGATCCGCGAGCCGGCCGGAACGGTCAGTTCCTCGCCGGTGTTTCTGGTGACGGTCCAGACGTTCGGCAAGGTCAATCTGCAAGCCGACGCGACCAGTCTGGAGCCGCAAACGAACACGCCGCTGTACCAACGGGCCGCTGAGACCCGCAAGCTGATCGAGGTCCGGGAGGCCGCCGTCGACGAGGTCGCGCCCGACCAGGCGCGGGTGAAGCCCCGGCCGGGCGAGGAACCGTCGCCCCTCCAGATCAAATCCGTCGACGGCAAGCTGACGCTGCCCACGCTGGACAAGGGCCCGAAGCGTGTCACCTATCGCGGCGACGACCTTCAGATCAACGTCCAGCAGGGCCTGGTGGTGGCCATCGGCAACGTCTATCTGACCCAGAGCGGTGAGGGGCCGGCCGACCTGCTGGAGATCCAGGCCAACGCGACCGTCCTGTTCCTGGCCGAGGGCGCCGCTGCCCAGGGGGACGATCTGCTGACCGGGCTGGGGGCCGACCGCACCAAGGCCCCCACCGGCCCCGACGGCAAACAGATCAAGCTCACCGAGGCGGACAAGGACGACGGTGCCCTCCCGCCTGAACCCACAGGACCCATCGAGTCCGTGACCACCATGGTCAAGGGGGCCTACCTGGAGGGGGACGTGCTCCTGTCCCGCGGCGAGCGGCAGATCCGGGCCGCGGAGCTGTACTACGACTTCGAGAACAACCGGGCCCTGATCCTGGACGCCGTGATGCGGGCGATGGTGCCTGATCGGGGCGTGCCGGTGTATGTCCGGGCGGAGCGGGTGCGGCAACTCTCCAGTACCGAATACGCGGCCAGCAAGGCGAAGGTCACCTCCAGCGAGTTCCACACGCCGCACTACCACATCGGTGCGGAGCGGTTGTACCTCCGTGACAGGACGGCCCGGGACTCGAGCGGCCAGGTCGTCGGGCTGATGGCGGGCACCTATGAGATGTACGACACGACGTTCAACGTCGGCGGGGTGCCGGTGGCGTACTGGCCCTACAGCAAGGGCGACTTCAAGCTCTCCGAACAGTCGCTGCGGAGCGTTCGCGTCGGCTACAGCGACGACTTCGGGGCCAGCTTCGAGACCAAGTGGTACATGTTCAACCTGCTCGGCATGGCCCAGCCGGAGGGGTACGACGCCTGGCTGAACCTCGACTACTACACGAAGCGCGGTCCGGGGATCGGCATCAACATGGACTACGAGCGGGACAACTACTACGGGCTGTTCCGCAGCTACTACATCTACGACACGGGCGAGGACGACCTGGGCCCGTTCCGCGACAACGACCCGGACACGGAAAACCGCGGCCGGATCACCTGGCGGCATCGGCAGTACCTGCCCAAGGACTGGGAGCTGACCCTCGAGGCCAGCTACATCAGCGACCCGGGGTTCCTCGAGGAGTACGAACAGAGCGAGTTCTTCGAGGGCAAGGAGCAGGAGACGCTCGTCTACCTGAAGAAGCAGAAGGACCACTGGGCGTTTACGGCCTTGGCGCAGTGGCGGCTGCTGGACTTCTTGACGCAGACCGAACACCTGCCTGATCTCGGGTTCCACTTGATCGGGCAGGACATCGGCGGCATCGCGACGGCGTTCAGCGAGAGCCACGCCGGCATCGTTCGATACAAGCCGGACAACCGCCGGCTGTTTGATCGCCATCGCTTCGACGATAACACCGAGAAGAGCGACATGACGCCGCGGTTGGACGAGCGTGGCGAGATCGATCTGCCTCTGGCCCTGGGGCCGATCAAGGCCGTGCCGTTCTCGACGGTCCGCGGCAGCTACTGGGACGCGGGTCCGACCGACCTCGGGGGGAACATCTGGCGGGGGTACGTGAACTACGGGGCCCGGGCGGGGACGTACTTGTCGCGGGTCTACCCGGACATCCGGAGCCGGCTGCTCGACATCAACGGCATCAAGCACATCGTCAAACCGGACGTGGCCTTTTGGTTCGCGCACTCCAATGTTTCGAGCATGGACCTGTACCCGTTCGATCAGGGGATCGAGACGATCGACGACTTCGACGGGGTCACGGTCGGCCTGCGACAGCGATGGCAGACCAAACGCGGCGGGCCCGGACGGTGGCGGAACGTGGATCTGCTGACGTTGGATCTGGAGCTCGGGGCGTTCGACGATGGGCGGACCAGCGAGTACACGCACGGCGACACGTTCCTGAGCCGGCCGGAGAACTCGATCACAGCCAATTACATCAACGGGCTGCTGAACTACCGGCTGAGTGATACGACGGCGTTCTTGTGGGATTTCAACTGGGACCTGGACGAAGGCGAGATGGACGTCACCAACCTGTCGATCGCCGTGGAGCGGATGCCGAGGCTGAGCTACTTCTTCGGGTGGCGGCACATCCGGGAGACGGACAGCAACCTGCTCGGCGGCGGGGCCAACTACCGTTTGAACGAGAAGCACACGCTCGCGTTTCGCGCCTACTACGACATCGACGTGAACCAGGTAGCCGACTGGGCCGTCACCGTCGTGCGGAAGCTGCCGCGGTGGTACGTGGCCCTCAGCGTCGGTTACGACGGCGTGAAGGATGACTGGAGCCTGTCGCTGGCGGCCTGGCCTGAGGGGCTGCCCGAGGCGGCCATGGGCACCCGACGGTTCACGGGCCTGGCCCGGACGACGGGCCTGCGGCCCCAAAAGGCCAGCGGGTCCCTCCCGCCCGCTACACCCACACCGCCGGTCCAAACGGAGTGACGCAGGACGACCCCCCGGTGGCAAGACGCACTGGTTCGGGCGTTTGTTGTGCGGCCCGTCCCGCGGAGACCTCTTGCGTCCGTCCCATGTCCGTGATCAAGCGTGGGACCGGCCGGTCTTCCGGCGAACACGCACGCGAGCAACACACCGGCCCTCGGCGGTCCACCACCGGGTAGCGGGAAGTGGCACCGGTTTCGCGAGGAGGATCTTGTGTTGCCCGGCCAAATCAGCACAATGTGGATCAGACCCGGCTGCGTCATCGCGGACGCGCCCATGGGGGTGCCGGTGCCGGAACCGGGTTTGAGTGGCTACATCGGCCCTTGATGGGCACTGTGAAGGCGAGGAAAAGCGATGAAGACCCCTTGGACCTTGTTGACGACGGCGGGGGCGTTGGCTGCGGCGGGTTTGATCTTTGCCGGGCGCGCCACGCAAGCCCAGGCACCGACCGCGCCGCCGCGCTACGGCGTGGTCAACCTCCGCGAGGTCATGGATCAGTTCGGCGAGGTGCAGGACGCACAGACGAAGCTGGAGAAACGGGCTGCCGAGTTCCGTCAGGAGGGGAAGGCCCGGCAGGAAAAGACCGAGGACGTCCGCTTCCGACGCGATCAGGAGCACCCCGACAGCCCCAAGTGGTTCGAGCTGCAAAAGGAGCTCAATCGGCTGAGCGTCGAGCTGGAGATCTGGACGAAGTTGGAGAAGGGTGACATCCAGGCCGAACAACGCCAGCAGGAGAGCGGGCTGTACAAGCGAATCCTCGCGGTGGTCGAGACGGTGGCCAAGCGGCAGGGGCTGGACGCGGTCTTCCAGTTCGACGCGATCGATTTGAACGACCCGGACGAGGTGGTCTCGGCCCGTCGCATGGGGGTTCGGGCGGTGATCTACGCCTCCCCGACGGTGGACCTGACCAAGGACGTCATTGCGCGGCTGAGCCAGACGTCGCCCAAGAAGGGCGAGAAGTAACGGGCGTCCAGTCAGGCCGTATTGGCTCGACCAGGCTGTGACAGAGATGAGATAGGAGGCGATCATGCCATCGACCGTGTCGTCAAACGTGTCTACGAGATGGATGCTGGCCGTGGTGCTCGGCGGGGGGCTGTTGGCCGGCGCGATGATGGGTCATAACGACACCCGCGCCGCCGAAGGCGCCGGCAGCAAGGCTGCCGAAGGCGCCGGCAGCAAGGCCGGCGGTGACCGCAAGCCCGTCGTGGCCGTCGTGGACCTGTTCGCGGTGCTGAACGAATCGCGGATGTACAAGGACCTGAAGGAACGGCTCAGAGAGGGCGCCGAAGCGAAGCGGGGCGAGGCTGCCCGCCGGGATGAGGCGGCCAAACAGGCCCAACAGACGATGCAGGCCTTCAAACGGACGGCCCCGGAGTTCCGCGAGAAGTTCAAGGCCTTCGTCGACGCCGCCGTCGATTACAACGCCTACGTCCGGTTGAGCCAGGCCGAGCAAGTCCTACTGCTCAACAAGGGGACCTGGGAGGTCTACCAGGCCGTTCTGGACGTCGTCAACGAGGTCGCCCGGGACAAGGGCGTCGACCTCGTGCTGTACCTCGACAGCTTCGAGCCCGACCTCCAGGACACGCAGCGTCTGTTGGCGCAGATCCGCCAGCGCAAGGTCGTCTTCGCGTCGGCGAGTGTCGATCTGACCGCAGCGGTGCAGGAGCGCTTCGACGCGACGTACCGCAAGATCCGTGCGGGGGGCACCGGCGGCGCCAAGAAAGGCGGGTAGCCCATGGGCGCCAAGCAGACGTTGGCCGAGCTGGCCGAGGCCGTCGGCGGGAAGGTCCGCGGCGATCCGAACGTGGCCATCACCGGGGTCGCCGCCGTCGACGAGGCCGGTCCGAACGAGATCACCTGGGCCGCCGATCCAAAGCACGCCGCCAAGCTGTCGGCCAGCCGGGCCGGTGCGGTCGTGGCGCCGACCGATTTCGAGCCGACGCCGATGCCGGCCGTCCTGTGTGACGATCCGGAGAACGCCATCGCCGTGATCCTGGACCGGCTGGCCCCGGCGGTGTGGCGACCGGAACCCGGGGTCCATCCGACGGCCGTCGTGGCCGAGGCCGCCACGCTGGGCAAGGACGTCGCCGTCGGCCCGCATGCCGTCGTGGGCGACCGGGCCGTCGTCGGCGATCGCACCGTGCTGCACGCCCACGTGGTGATCGGCCCGGAGGTGACCATCGGGCCTGACTGCGTCTTCTGGTCGCACGCCGTCGTTCGCGAACGCTGCATCATCGGAGCCCGGGTGATCGTCCACCCGCAGGTGACGATCGGCAGCGACGGGTACGGCTATCGCTTCGCCGACGGCTGCCATCACAAGATCCCGCAGATCGGCATCGTTCGCATCGAAGACGACGTGGAGATCGGCGCGGGCAGTTGCATCGACCGCGCCAAGGTCGGTCAGACGGTGATCGGGCAGGGCACCAAGATTGATAACCTGGTGCAGATAGCCCATAATGTGGAGGTGGGTCCGCAGTGCCTGCTGGTAGCCCAAGTAGGCATCGCCGGTACGGTAAGATTGGGGCAATACGTGGTACTAGGCGGCAAGGTGGGTGTCCGCGATCACGTCAGCATCGGCGACGGGGTGAAGGTGGGCGCGTGCAGTTGCATCGCCCAGGACGTGCCGGCCGGTGCGCTGCTGGCGGGCATCCCCGCTCGCGACGGGAACCTGTGGCTACGCCAGCAGGTGTTGCTCGACCGGTTGCCGCAAATGCACGTCCAGATGCGTGAGCTTGAGAAACGGGTGGCCAGTCTTGAAGCAGCAGCAGACCATCAGCAAGACGGTTGAGCTGACGGGC
>CAYOGX010000141.1:0-6589 GCA_964403235.1 uncultured Planctomycetales bacterium
AGGTCATCCGGCAGCTCGCCAAGTACGTGGGCGAGGCCAAGACGCTGGCCGCCGACATCAGCGTGTCCTATCAATGGGACCTCCGGGGCCAGAAGCAGCAGTTCGATCTCGGCTACAAGTTTGCGGTCGAGCGGCCCAATAGGATCGCGATCGTTCCGAAGAAGCGATCATCCCCGGTGGGGAGCCAGTATGCCGGGACGGTCGTCTGCGATGGCAAGGCGCTTCATGTCCACGGACCGATGCTCAAGAAACGGGAGACCTCATCGGCGCCCAAGGACCTGCGAGGTCTCATGACGGGCGAATTCTGGATGGCGACCGCCTTTGCGTTCGGAAGCCTGCCATTCGTTCCCGGATTGATTACGGGGCGCCCCTACGAAGAGCTCGTTCAAGACTTCGAGACCGTAGAGCACCTCGGCCAGGTCAAGCGCAACGCGGTGGCGTACCATCGCCTGAGATTCGTTCGCGATCCGATGTCTTGGGAGGTCTGGATCACGACAGGCGCCAAGCCGCTGCTCGAGAAGACCGTGATGCATGCCGTTGCCAAGGGGGCAGAGGGCGAGGAGGGCGACCTGGAGATAGACGTGGCCTACAAGCGCTGGGCGGTCAACACCAAGCTGCCGCCGGACACGTTTACGTTCACACCGCCGCCGGACGCCGCGAAACGTCGGCCGCAAGAGGGCCCGGCGCATCCGCTGCTCGGGAAGGCCGCGCCGGACTTCGAGCTACCGCTGTTGGAAGGGGGTACGCTGAAGCTGTCGGGCCAGAAGGGCAAGCACATCGTCATCCTTGACTTCTGGGCCACGTGGTGCGGGCCCTGCCGACGGGCCTTGCCCGCCCTGATGGCGGTGGCCGAGAAGTACAAGGACAAGGGCGTCGTCTTCTGCGCCGTGAACCTCCGCGAGACACCGGAGCAGATCAAGTCCTTCATGCGCCAAGAGAGGCTGAGCTTCAGCGTCGGCCTGGACCGACGGGGCAAAGTCGGCAACCTGTTTCAGGTCAAGGGCATCCCCCAGACGGTCGTGGTCGGTAAGGACGGCACGGTCCAGGTCGTCCACGTCGGATTTCTGCCGGACCTCGAGACCCGACTCAAGCAGGAGCTGGACGATCTGCTGGCCGGCAAGGACCTCGCGGGCAACACAAGCCGCTAGCGCACAGACCCACCGACGTTCCCCGTGCCGGTGCGAGATTCCCATCCCGCCCGGGATAATGGTACGATGGTCTGTGCAGCGATCGTGAGGGGTCCACCGTATCGGCGACGGCTGGAGGTCCAAGGTTCCGATCAGATGACTCCGACGGGTACTGACGAAATCGGTTGCGTGATCCTGTGTGGGGGTGGCGGCACGCGGATGGGCTCGACCACGACGCACAAGGTGTGTTTCCCCGTGGGGGGCGTGCCGGCGATCGTGCGATCGGTGGACATGTTGCGCAGCCAGGGGGTGGGCCGGATCGTCATCGTGGTCGGGGCGATGGCGGGCCAGGTCATCGAGACGGTGGGCCAGCGCTTCCCCGACGTCGTGTTCGTCTATCAACACGAGCAGTTGGGCACGGGCCACGCCGCGCAGATCGGGGTGGCCGCCCTCCAGCAGCTCGGGCACGCCGGGCCGGTGCTGGTCACGTTGGGCGACAAGGTGATCGAACCGTGGGTGATCGATCAGTTGCGCGATACGTTCGTTCGCAGTCAGGCGGACCTGGTCTTCGTGACGCTACCCAAGCGTTCGAACGACGCGTCGGGCCGGGTGTTCGCCGACGCGGGGGGTCGCGTGATCGCGAACGTCGAGTACCGTGACTTGCAGCGGGCGCGGTTAATGGCGCGGCTGGCCAAGGCGGCCGACGCCGGCCGGGACCTGACCGGCGAGGCGCTGCTCAAGATGGGCCTGACGTACGTCAGTCCGGCGGAAAAACTGGCCCGCGCCGCGGGACCGGTCTTCGCGCTGATGCAGCCCGGTCGCACGGCGTCAGCGGACAAGCTCGCGTCTGCGCTCGGCGGAGATCGGGGACTGTTCGAGTTCGACGGCAAGCGGTACACCGCCGACCAGGTCGAGCGGGCCAGCAAGACCGTAAATGTGTCGGTATACCTATTTTCGGCCGGGCCTTTGTACGACGTGCTGCCCCGGCTGGACGACGACAACGCCCAACGCGAGTGCTACCTGACGGACGTCATTCGGGTGCTGGTGTCGGCGACGGAGGGCGACGGGCGGCAGCGGTATCGGGTCCGCCAGTTGGTGATCGACGACGACACGGCGGTGCTGGCCTTCAACTCGCCCGATGAACTGCTGGCGGTGGAGGACCACATCCGGCGGAAGAAGCCGGCGCGTCGGCGGGCAGCCCGTCCGCCGCGGCGGGATCGCCGGGCGCACAAGGGGGTGGCGCGGTGGCTGGCGCTGTTCGAGGCGTTCGCCCCCCGTGTCCGTCGGGCGCTGCGGCAGATCTACGGACCCGATGAGGGGGTGCTGGCGGGGCGGCGGGAGGCGTTTCTGCGGACGCTGCGGCTGTTCGCGCGACAGTTCGGTCCGGACCGCCAGGCGGTCATCGTCCGCGCGCCCGGCAGGATTAACCTGATGGGGCGGCACGTCGACCATCGCGGCGGGTCGGTCAACGTGATGGCCATCGACCGGGAGGTGATCGTGGTGGCCTCGCCGCGCGACGACGACGTGGTTCGGTTGGTCAACACCGACCGGCGTCAATTTCCACCGAAGACGTTCAGCGTGGCTGACTTGATAGGCTCGATGGAATGGGACGATTGGCTGAGTTACGTGAATAGCGCATCGGTGATCCGGCTGGTCCGGCGGAGCGCGGGCGACTGGAGCAACTACGTCAAGGCGGCGGTGGTTCGGCTGCAACAGCAATACAAGGATGTGCGGGTGCGGGGGATGGACTGTGCGGTGTCGGGCAACGTACCGATGGGGGCGGGGTTGTCGAGCAGTTCGGCGTTGGTGGCGGCGGCGGCCGAGGCGGCGGTGGCCATCAACCGCTTCGACGTCGCCCCGACGCAGTTCATGGACCTGTGTGGCGAGGGCGAATGGTTCACGGGCCGTCGCGGCGGGCCCAGCGAACACGCGGGGATCCGTTTCGGCCGGCGTGGGGGCGTGGCCCACGTGGGTTTCTTCCCGTTCAAGGTGGATCGGGTCGTGCAACTGCCCGAAGACGGCGTCGTCGTGATCGCCGACAGTCACCGTCGTTCCGGGCGGATCGCGGACGCGTCGGATCGGTTGGCGCAGCGGCTGGCGTGTTTCGAGCTCGGCATGCTGATGCTGCGTGACCGGCATCCGAACGTCGCGCATCTGGTCGAGTACGTCCGCGACGTCCGCCCGGACCGGCTGAATCTGTCGCAGAAGGACATCTATTCATTGCTGATGGCGGTGCCGCAGCGGATCACGCCGCGGGAACTGATGGATCACCTGTCGGGCCGGCACGCCGAGCGCGTGGAGGCGATCGTGGCGTCGCACAGTCCTCCGGCCCGGTACGATCTGCGCGGCGTGTTGTTGTACGGCGTGGCGGAGTGCGAACGGGCGCGACGGGCGGCCGATCTCTTGGAGGCCGGCGCGCTGGGCCGGCTGGGTCAACTGATGCTGGCCAGCCACGACGGGGACCGCGTCTGCCGGTGGGACGCGTCGCAGAAGCGTCAGCCGTTCGAGGCCGAGCCGACCGACGAGGTCCTTCGTGCACGGATCGACGATTTGGCCAGCGAAGATCCCGATCGGGTTCTGGCCGGCCAGCTCCACATGGCCCCGGGCCGGCACGCGTGCAGCCTGCCCGAGATCGACCGGATGGTGGACATCGCCGCGCGGGTCCCCGGGGTGTACGGCGCGCAACTGGCTGGTGCAGGCCTGGGCGGCTGCATTATGATCCTGGCGGACCGTCAGGCGGTCCCGACACTGACACGGGCACTGCGGAAGGGGTACTACCAGCCGCTGCGACAGCGGACGGCCGTCGACGTCTGCACGCCCGTGGAGGGGTCCGGGATTTTGCGGATCACATGATCGGTTCGAGGTGCGCTGTTGGCACGGTTTCCTGCGGGGGTGTTTTTCAGAGGTTAAGGTCACGTGATTGTTTGGTGGGGGTGCGTGCGGCCCCTCCCCGCCGCCCGGCGCGGTCGGCCTCGGCGGGGCGTAATGAGACACGCTAGGCAGGTACGATTCGAGGGTGTGGTCCCGCGCTGGTGTGATGCCATACGGAGACAAGTACAAGTCGTATACGTACGCCGTCTACTACGCCGGCAAGCACGAGCGTAGCCTGGGCCAGCGGCTGAGCAACTGGCGGGAGCGTCGCGTCGTGGCGGCGGCGCTGCGGTGGCTCGGTCCGATCACGACGGTGCTGGACATCCCGAGCGGGACGGGGCGGTTCCTGCCCGTGTTGGCGCAGTTCCGCCTTCGGGTCGTTGCGGCGGACCAGGCCGCCGAGATGCTGAAGGGGGGCCGGCGGTACTACGACCGATTCGCCCATCCACCGCAGCCCCTCGCGGGATCCGCGTTTCAGATCCCGCTGGCGGACGAGTCCATCGATGCGGCGCTGTGTTCGCGATTGCTGCACCATCTGGCGTTGCCCGAGCAGCGGATCACGGTCATGCGGGAGCTGGCGCGGGTGGTCCGCGTGGGGGCGGTGGTGAGTTTCTTCGACGCGGCCTCGCTGAAGCATCGACGTCGTCTCCGCCGTCGGATGCGGAAAGGCAAGCTGGGCAACCGTCACGCGGTCACCCGTCGGGAATTCACCGAAGAGGCCCGCCAGGCCGGGCTGAAGTGCGTGTCCATGCACGGCCTGCTGCGGTTTCATACTGAGCTGACGGCGGCAGCCCTGCTGAAGCGAGATTCCGAGTGATCGACGAAGACGTCATCGCCGCGGTGGGGTTACGGCGCGCGGGCCGCATCTACCTGTCCCGTTCGGCGCGGCAGACGCTCGAGGCCGCCGCGCTGGACCGGGTCGAGGATTTCCTGACCGCGGTTGAGTCGGGTCAATCCGTCACCCGCACCGACGAGCCGAGGCTTGTCCGACGAATCGAACGAGACGTCGGCGGTCAGCCCTTCGTTGCGTACCTCAAGTGGTACGCGCCGCCGCCGTGGGTCCGGGGGGCCTTTCGATGGCTACGCGGACGACGGACGAGCTGCGCCCTGACCGAGCTGCAACGTATCCACCGCCTCCGCCAGGCCGACATCGACGTGCCCGAGCCGTTGGCGTTCGGTCAGGACGTGGCACTGGGTCGGTTTCGGTCGTTTCTGCTGCTCGGCTCGATGGAGCACTGGGCGACGCTCGAGGAGATCGCGCACAGCCAACGGTTCGCCGAGCCGCTGGCGCGGGTCGACGTCCGCCGGCGGCTGATCGATGCGGTGGCGGGCCTGGTCCGGCGGATGCACCGGTCCGGTATCGCCAATCCATCGTTATACTCGCGGCACGTGGTGGTCGAGTCGCTCGAGACCGATCCGATTCGTGCGGGGCTGATTGACCTGGAGGATCTCGAGCTGGACGTCCGCGTGGACGATCGTCGTCGGGCGGCCGATCTGGGGGCGTTGGCCCTGACGCTGCAGCGTGAATGCGCCTCGCTGGCCGATCGCGCCCGGTTCGTTCGCTGCTACTATCATGCCGACCGGCTCGATGCGGTGGCCCGCGGTTTGATCGCCGGCGCCAACCGCTTCTACGAACGAAACCGGTACCGCCGTCGTTTTCGCCACTACGCCCATTAGGGGGGCGGGGGGAGCGTGGCGCGGGACCTGAGGGGCGCGTCTCTGCACCCGACTCGGGCGAACGTCGGTGCCATCCCCCCCGTCGCTGCGGAGTGCGGGGACCCGTGCCTCCCGCCCGGACCGAACCGGTCGCAATATTTCAGATAGGGCTACGGACTGGCGCGGTTAACGTCCGATATAAAGAAACGAGAGCGAGGGTGTACTACGCCCGCACATGGGTCGATCAGGCCCGTCCGTAAACGCCTGTGGCGTCGGTACCGGGCACCGAGTCGACATCGGCTGTCTTCTTGAGGGCGCAGGGCCCATCGACAACCGAGGCGCCCGGTTGGGTTGGGTCCCTTGTCAATCTGGCCGGCCGGTGGGTCGTCGGACCGAATCGCGCGGTGGGAGGGGCGGATAGGCCGCTTAGGGACCGGGCGAGGTCCGGCAGGCCCTTGGGATGGGCGGCTACGATAACAAGGAGCCTTGAGATGATGATAATTTTTCGACTGGGGATAGTCGGCACCTTGGTCGTGGTGGCCGTCGGCTGCAACCTCCCCCCGAAACGGCTGAACGCGCCGCCCCAGGGGAGCACTCATCACCCGAGCGAGCTGCAAGAGCCGTTCGCGTACATGGTCGACAACGCGATGCTGGAAGATTTGGCACTATCAGATATTCACTTTGTTCCGCACACAGCGCAGCTCAATGGGGCGGGGGTTCGTCGGTTGGAGCGTTACGCCAAGTTGCTGACGGTCTACGGGGGATCGATCCGGTATTCGACCAGTCTGACGGATGATCAGAGGGTCGAGGAACGGATGGCGAACATCCGGACGTATCTGGCGACCATAGGCATACCTGAGGGGCGGATCAAGGTTGCCCAGGGCATGCCCGGCGGCAAGGGGATGAGTGCCAAGGAGGCCATCGCATCCAAGTCC
>CAYOGX010000141.1:6599-8385 GCA_964403235.1 uncultured Planctomycetales bacterium
ACGAGAAGGCAGCGGGCAAGGGCGGTGCGAAGGGTCCGATGGGGGTGTTGAGTGGGATCTTCGGCGGAGGCAAATAAGATGAAGCCGCAACTGGCGGGTCTCTGCAGCCTCGTGCTGTTGGTGATGCTCGGATGCCAGGAGGCCTGGCGGGAGGGGATGTCGGGCAGGAAGCAGCACGAGCAGTTGGGCACGTCCAAACCGGATCCGGCCGACGTGGCGCCAGAGCCGGAACCCAAGATCTTGCCCGAAACCTACCTGGCCGCTGGTCGACTCGCTCAGGGCCGCGGCGACCTGATGCTGGCCGTTTCGATGTATCGCAAGGCCATCGCGCTCAAGCAGGACTACGTGGAGGTCTACAACCTGCTGGGCCTGGTGCTGGGCCAGCTCGGACATCACAAGAAGGCGGACAATGCGCTGATCACGGCGGTGGAGTTCGCCCCCGACAAGGCCTACCTGCGAAACAACCTGGCCTACAGCTATATCTTGCAGCGACGCTGGGCGGACGCGGAGGTCCAGCTCCGCCGCGCCCTCGAGTTCCAGCCCGAATTCGCGCGGGCGCGGGTCAATCTGGGCGTGGTGCTGGCGCGAAGGGGTCTCTATCAGCAGGCGATGGAGCAGTTCCTGCTCGTCCTGCCGCCCGCCAGCGCGCACTACAACCTCGGGCTGATGCAAGAGATGAACCGTCGGTACCGGTTGGCGCGAGCGTCGTTCTCGCAGGCGTTGGCGTTGGATCCTGGCATGATCGCTGCCAGGGACGCCCTCGAGCGGATCGCGACGCATGTGCGTCCGGCCGAAACCGAAGGGGGCCAGACCGGTGTCGCCAAGGCGAACGAGAAGCTCATGCTCGGGGGTGCGGCGGGAGCGGAACCGGCCTCGGCCGTTCTGGTCGAGCCGGAGCGGCGGCGCATCGCCCGCGAGCAGGACCACGCCACGTCGGGCGGCGCGGCGGCGCCCGTGGATCAGGCCCGTCAGCAGGATTCGTCAGAGGCGTCTTCGGGGAGCGAGGCATCGCCAGAGCCGATCCGCGAACCAGACTTGCCTCCGCCGGCAGGCGCGCCGCTGACGTTCGAAGAGCCGTCTCCCGAACCCATCGTCGTCGAGAAGACGCAGCAGGCGCCCGCCATTCAGATGCCGCCTTCGATGTCCGGCCAGACGCCGGGCTCGACAGTGTCCATGGAGGTCAAGGCGGTGCCTGACGAGTCGATGGTCGGGCCGATCGCGCCGGAACGGACGCGAGAGGAATCTGCCATCCCCATGCTGCTACCGGCGCGGGCGAGTCAGGATTCAACCACGTCCGTCGAAAACCCGATCACGCCGGACGGGGTGTTGGCCGCGGCCATCGTGGCTGAGACGACACGACAAGACCTCTCCACCCGGACATTGGCCTCGGCGGGGAACAAGCGGGACGCGACGCGGTCCGCTCGAGCCCGCGTAGCCGGAGACGGAGTGTCGGCCGGCGTCATCGCAGTCGCGAAGACGCGTGCGGCCGTCGTCAAGATCACCGCGAGCGTCGTGGGGCGCGTCGCCACCTGGTGGGCGGGCAGCGAGGGGCAGGCCCTCCGCAGTCGCTTGGGCCGGCAGTTCTCGTCGGGACACGAGCCGGTGAAAGATCCCGCTCCCGAACGCATTCGGCGGCCCCGTCACACGGGCACAGACCGCCCGGGCGCAGAGGGCTGAAACCCGCTGGTCAGGTAAGCAGGTCCCAATCCCTTCAGATGGTTCTGGGTGGTGACGAGGCGCAGACAAGACGGTGCCGGTGCAGTTGGCCACGCGCGTACGATGGCTG
>CAYOGX010000142.1:0-8323 GCA_964403235.1 uncultured Planctomycetales bacterium
CCCTTCTTCAGCAGATAGAGCGGCGGCTGGGCAATATAGACGTGCCCGCCGTCGACGAGCGGGCGCATGTGCCGGAACAGGAACGTTAGCAACAGCGTGCGGATGTGGCTGCCGTCAACGTCGGCGTCGGTCATGATAACGATCTTGCCGTAGCGGCGCTTGGCGATGTCGAACTCGTCTTGGCCAATGCCGCACCCGATGGCTGTAATGATGTGCCGCACCTCATCGTTGCTGAGCATTTTGTCGATGCGGGCCTTCTCCACGTTGAGGATCTTACCTCGCAACGGCAGGATCGCCTGCGTGCGGCTGTCGCGGCCCTGCTTGGCGGGCCCGGCGGCGGAGTCGCCCTCGACCAGATACAGCTCCGTCTCGTCGGCACCGCGGCTCGAGCAGTCCCACAGCTTGCTGGGCAGGTTCCCGCCCGACAGGACCGTCTTTCGGGCCAGCTCACGGGCCTTGCGCGCCGCCTCGCGGGCCTGGGCGGCCTGAAGGCCCTTCGTCACGATCCGCTTGGCGTCGCCCGGGTGCTCCTCCAGCCAGTGGGTCAGTTGCTCGTTGACGGTCTGCTCGACGAACGTCCCCACCTCCGGGTTCATCAGCCGCACCTTCGTCTGGGCCTCGAACTGGGGCTCGGGCACCTTGACCGAGACGATGCACGTCAGCCCCTCGCGGACGTCCTCGCCGGTCGGTGTGATCGACCCTTTCAGCAGTCCCTCCTTGCGGGCGTAGTGGTTCATCGTCCGCGTCAGCGCGCTGCGGAAACCCGACAGGTGCGTGCCCCCGTCAATGTTGTTGATGTTGTTCGCGAAACACAAGACGTTCTCGCTGAACCCGTCGTGGTATTGCAGGGCGATGTCGGCCACCAGTCCGTGTTGCTCGTCCTCGGCATGTAGTTGCACCACGCGGTGCAGCGTGGCCTTGCCCTCGTTGACATGCCGCACGAACTCCCGAAGTCCGTCCCGGAAACAGAAGACGTCCTCCCGCCCCGTGGCGTCCTCGGCAATGCTGACGGTCACGCCCTCGTTGAGGTACGCGAGCTCCCGAAGCCGGGCCGCCAGGACCTCGTAGCGGAACTCCGCCTCCCCAAAGATCTCGCGGTCCGGGCGGAACTCAACGCGCGTGCCCGTCTGCCGCGTCTTGCCGATGGTCTCCAGCGCCGAGGCCACCTGCCCCCGCTCGAACCGCATCACGTGGACCCCGCCGTCCCGGTGAACCTCGACCTCGAGCCGCTCGCTCAACGCATTCACGACGCTGACGCCGACCCCGTGCAGCCCGCCCGAGACCTTGTACCCCTTCCGCTCGAACTTGCCGCCGGCGTGGAGGATCGTCATGCACACCTCAACGGCCAGCTTGCCGTTGAGCCGAGGGTTCTCATGCTCGATGGGCCCGACGGGCATCCCGGACCCATTGTCGCTTACGACGCAGCCCCCGTCAGCGGTTAGGTGCACACTGATCTTGGTACAGCGCCCCACCATGGCCTCGTCGATGCTGTTGTCCACGACCTCGTAGACCAGGTGATGCAGCCCTGCGAGGCCCGTGTCCCCGATGTACATCGCCGGCCGGCGCCTCACCGCCTCAAGTCCCTCGAGAACCTTGATCGTACTCTCGTCGTACCGCTGCCCGTTGTCGGACCCAGACGGCTCGGGCGCTACGGGCAGACCGACGTCCTCCGAACCCGTGCTGGCTTGGCTGACCTCCTCTGTCTTCTGTGGATCGACACTCATTGGCGACACATCACTCCCGCCCCTGGCCTAACGCTACCGGCCACCGGACTCTTCAAGCTCCACTCGTACGTCGGTCAACCCCCAACCTGGAAACGCCCCCTGAGCCGCACGAATGAAGGCCGGCCCAACCACGCGCTCCACCAAGAACCGACACGACGCATCCGTCACGATAATACGTACACTACCGCCCCTCAGGCCTTGCAGGCGCCCCTTGCGGACGTAGTGCCGGGGCACTGTCCGCCGCCACAGTTGCTTGAGCAGCGCCAGTTGCTGCGCCTCCCCTACATCCAGCGCAGCAGCTACGTCCCAGGCGGCTTCGCCTACCGCCCGGACCCGTCGGCGGCGCTGGCGATTGCTCCAAACCCGCTGAAGTGCTTGCTCATCCACGAACGCTGCCTACGCTAAGCTCACAGGCATGATCACATACAGGAACCCGTCGCCAGCCCTTAGAACCCCCGGTTTGCTGGCATCACTCAGTTCGAGACTGATCTCCTCGGCCTCAACGACTCGTAGGGCATCTGTCAGGAAGCCTGGGTTGAACCCGATCGCCAGCGGCGCACCACTATAGGGAACAGTCACCTCCACCGTGGCCTCCCCCTGCTGAGGGGCCCGGCTTGATAGTACCAGTCCTTTCTCCCCAAACTCGATTCGGATGCCCTTTGACTCGTCGCTGGTCAACAGGGCTGCTTGCCGAACCGCGCTGTAGAGCTCGGCAGTCTTGAGGGGCACCTTCGTTAAGCTCTCGCGCGGGATTACGTCATCGAACTTCGGGAAATGCCCCTCCACAAGCACAGATACAACGGTTACCGCCCCCACCTGCACAAGCAACTGACTTCCGGTCACACTAGCCGCCGCTTTCTCCTGGTCATCCCCCTGCACGACCCGTGCAAGTAGCGACATTGCCTTCGAAGGTACAATAACACCAAGGTCTCCCCCCTCTGCCTTTTTTACCGAGCCAACCGCCTTGGCCAGTCGACGGCCGTCTGTGGCCACGAGTTGAAGCTTCTTCCCCTTCTTCTCCCATAGCACGCCACTAATGGCGTACCGTGTGTTCTCCCGCGCAGCCGCAAACGCCGTGGTCTCGATCAAGCGGTGTAAGACCCCCACTGCCACGATCACATCCGGCTGCCCCTCGAGTTCTGGAATCGGCGGGAACTCCGCCGGATCCTGCGCATAGATCTGGAAGTGGCTGCCCTGCCCACGGATGTGAAGGACATCCCCCTCGGCCTCGATCGCGACGACCTCATCCGCCAGCTCATGCATAATCTGACCCAGCTTGGCCGCCGGAACTAGTACCTGGCCTTCTTGTTCTACCTCTACCTGCGAAATTGCACACCGAACACTCAGCTCCAGGTCGGTGCCCGCCACCGTAATCTGATCGCCCTTGCTCACTATTTGCGCACACTTCAGGGCCTCTCTCGGCGTACGCGTGCTTACCACCCCTGTCACGATTCCTAAGGCGTTATCAAGGGCTGCCCGACTACAGTTGGCTTTCATGATGCACCCCGCGTTTCCTGCACCGTGGTTTTGCGCGCTATCATACCATGACGTTTATTTAACAAACAGCATCTTACCAGTAATCCCTGTTGTGTAGGTGCACTGCGCCGGGGCCACCGCCGCAAGTCACCGGTGGTGCGTGACTTGAGGTTACTGCCGTATGGGCGGGCGTTGTTGGTGAGCTGTTGGTTGTGTTGTTGTGCGCTGCCCCGTCCCTGACGGGGGGAGACAGGCAGGCTCAGGGGGCGGGGGTCCGGTCGTCGGGGGTGGGTGAAAGGTAACATGGTGCTCACAGGGGTGTGTTGTCTCCTTGTTACTGTCGGAGCGACCTGCTGATGGTATCGAGCGTGCTGCGGAGTTCAAGGTTGGTGCTGCGTAGGCGCGCTATCGTTTTGGTTGCGTGGAGCACGGTACTGTGGTCGCGGCCGCCGAAATGGCCGCCAATCTCCTCGAGGCTGTGGCTGGTGAGTGTCCGGGCGAGAAACATGCAGACCTGGCGCGGGAAGGCGATGGACTTATTGCGCTTCCGGCTCTGTAGGTCTGTAAGGCGCACGCCGTAGTGCTTCGTGACCGCCTCAAGGATCGACGCAATGCTGATCGGCGAGTGTCGGTCCTGGGGCTCGTCTCCCAAGGCCTCGCGCGCCAGGTCAAGGTTGAGCTCCCGGTCCGTCTGGGCGGCCAGCGCATGAATTCGGAGCAGGGCACCCTCGAGTTCTCGGGCATTGGACGTAACGCGGCTGGCGACGAAGTGTACCGCCTCGTCGCTCAAAGCCAAACCGGTGGTCCTGGCCTTCTTACGTATGATGGCGATCCGTGTGTCAAAGCAGGGCGCGTCGATGCGTGCCACAAGACCCCAGTTAAAACGGCTGATGAGTCGGTCTTCCAGGCTTGGGATTTCGTTCGGGGGGCTGTCCGCCGAAAGGATGATCTGCTTCTGAAGCTGGTAGAGGGTGTTGAACGTGTGAAAGAATTCCTCCTGGCTACGCTCCCGTGCGCCGAGGAACTGGATGTCATCGATGACGAGCACGTCGATATGCCGGTATCGGTAGCGAAAGGTATTCATGGCCCCGTGCTCAACGGCCTCAATGAAGTGGTTCGTGAAGGCCTCACAGGTCAAGTATAGGATCCGCCCCGTCGGTTGCTGTTCGCACACACGGTGGCAAGCGGCCTGTAGCAGGTGAGTCTTGCCCAGCCCGACGTTGCCGTGGATGAACAGGGGGTTGTACGCCTTGCCCGGGGATTCACTCACCGCGACGCAGGCAGCATGGGCAAGACGGTTGCACGGACCGGTCACGAACTGGTCGAAGGTATATGTGGCACTGAGAACGGCCTGATCCGTCTCCTGCTCGAACGCTAGCGGAGGCGGATGGGTGACCTCCCCAACCTCCGTGTCCTCCTGCAGGTGGAAGCGCGCGCTAATGAGTCGCCCCGTGGCAGCTTGTGCCGCTTCGGCAAAGGCCCTAGCGCAGTGATCGCTGAGGTAGCGCTGCTGACCGCTGTTGCGCGCCTCAATCTGTAGTACGCCCTGGTCGAGGCGAACGGGGGCCAGCTGGCTGAACCAGCCGCGCGCCAGTTCGGGGTGATGCACGCGCAAATAAGCCAGCACGTCGGCCCAAACCGTGTCGGTGAGCCCAGTCATCGGTAACCTGCTATCGCACGGCCCCGAGCGTGAATGGTGGCGCGAGTCTATCTCGACCGGAGGTAGTCAGCCGCGCCGGCAACCAGCCCACCTCCTGGCCTAACGCATCGTCTTCGGGGCCCAGCCTCCAGGAAATCGTCGCAGGAAATCTACCACAGCCGCCGTCGCCTGGCAAGAGAAAAACGCATCAGCGCACGGGCACCGACGGCACTGCGGCCGCGACGGCTCCAGCGCAGCCGCGTTGACACCCACCGACCCCGCGCTGACAATGTGGGATGATGCGGGCCATCCTCCTTATCCTGGTGCCAACGGCCGTGCTCGGCGCGGTCATGACCGCCATCTTCTGGCTCTCCGGTGACCCCGGCAGGCCTTCGGTGGAGTCCAGCCGGCCGGCCCCGACGCCATCTGCCTGGGCGGGCAGGGCACCCGAGGCGCCGGGTCCGACGGCCACGCTGGCCTCGCGACCGGCGGTTCCCGCCCCCGCGACGACGACTTCCGTGCCGAACGCCCCTACCAGTCGGGGCCTCGGCGCGGCAGCGGAGGCCTTAGCACAGGCCGCGGATGACTGGGCGAACATCACCCGAACCCGCGCGAAGCTCGACCCGACCGCGCAGCTCAAACGAGCGCGATACGCCCTTGCGACGAGCCGTCCGGCGGACGCGGTGGCCGCCTGCGACCAGATCCTGGCGTCGCATCCCGACGACGTCGATGCGCTATCCGCTAAGGCTGCCGCACTGGTCATGATGCGGCGGTTCGAGGAGGCCGCCGCCCTCTATCCCCGCGCCCTTGAGCACCGGCGGGACGATCTGCGCCTCCGTTTCAACTACGCCGTCGTGCTCTCCCGGCTCAGCCGCTTCGGCGAGGCGATCCGCCACTACGAGCTCGTCCTGGCAGCGCGGCCCGACCACGCCAAGGCCATGTACAACCTGGCCGTCATATTGCAGGACGAGGGCAAGCTCACCGATGCCGCCAAGCTCTGGGCACGCGTGACCCGCGCAAACCCGGGTCTGGCGGGCGCGTGGTTCAACCGGGGCGTGGTGGCCTTGCAGCTCGGCGAGTCCGAGGCGGCCCGCCAGGCCTTCGTGCGCGCCGACGAGCTCGAGCCCGGCCGGGCCGACACCCGGGTCAACCTGGGCGCCGCCTGCCAGGGACTCGGACAACTCCCCCAGGCCATCGCCGCCTTCCAACGGGCGCGCGAGGTCAAGCCGGAATGTCTACCTGCCATCAACGGCATCGCAGAGGTATACCTGAGCTACTACGAGAAGAACCCCGACTCGGACGAGCACTTCGAGTGCAGCCTGCGGTGGTGCGAGTATTCGATGCGGGTTCGGGCGGACCAGGCGAGGCTCCGTTCGCTGTTCGAGCGGGCCTTGAAGGCGCGCCCGGACAGTGTCCCCGCCATGAACGGGTTGGCCCGCGTCCTGACGGCGACCTCCCGCGACAGCGCCCAATACCATTCGCACCGCGCCCGGGCCGCCGAGCTCTGCCGCAGGAGCCTGGAAGCCCAGCCCAACCAGGCTGACGTGGCCTCCCTGCTTCGGCGGTTGTCGGGCAGTTCGACGCCCTGAAGGACCGCTTCCTCATCGGTCGCGGCTTTGATGGGGCCCACGCGTGCCGAGGGCGTCTCATCAACGTCGGGCGCGGATCAGTCCAGCCACTTCTTACCCGTGATCTTCGTGGGCAGGTAGGTCTCGGTGATGAAGCTGAAGTCCTTGGCAGACAAGGCCTCCAGCTCGAGCTTGACGCCCTGGGCCAGCATGTGCTTGATCTCACGCTGCCACGGGCGCTTGGCGAACCAGGGGTAGGCGAGGATCTCCTTGGCCCGGCGGATGTCCTGGTCGGTCAGCTTGATCGTGACGGCCGGCGGCACGCCGAAGGCCTCGGCGTCGTAGCTGCTCATCCCGACGAAGCGGGCGGCCGGCACCGCCATCCGCTGGCTCTCGAACGCCAGGTTGATGCTCCCCTGCTTGAGCACCGAGTAGATGTAGTACCCCCACGGATCATTATCGACCAGCACGTAGAGCGGCAGCTTCAGCTCTTTGTGCATGCGGTAGACCAGCCGCCGCACGCCCCGCGGCGGTTGCCCCCCGCCGTGGATGATCATGCACTTGTGCTGCTCCCAGAACCGGTCCTCGCTGAACCGCCGCCAGACCGCCGCCTTCTCGATCAGCAGCACGAACTTCGCCTTGCACGTGCGAAATTGGATGACGTGGTCCTCGACGATGCTGGGGACGGCCCAGCCGCCCGTGCCCATCCGCGACAGGTCGATCACGTCCCCGCCGTCGACGATCGTCATCGGCCCGACCATGCTGCCCTTCGGGTCGGCGAACAGGCCCAGCTCCTCGCGGAGGCTGCTCACGGCGACCTCTAGGTCTTCAATGACAGCGTCCGACTCCGTCTGCTCGTCGAACGTGTTCTCGCGCGATTTGCCGATCGTGTGTTTGCAGTGGTAGAACAGGTCACGGATGCTGGTCGTCTTGACCTGGTCGGCCAGCTCCTTGCACCCGCCGGCCACCAGCATCGTCTGCATGAATTTCTTGGCCTGACCCAGGTTGAAGAACGATCGCCGCTGGGTGTTGTCGCCCATCTCGATGATCTGGCGGCGCGCGTCGAATCGCACGTTGCTCAGCGCGCGGGTCGGGATGTCGACGAACGGGTCTTTCTTTTTTCGGCTGGCGGCGACGACGCGATCGGCCAGGCCCACCAGTTTCTGGGCGGTCTTCTCGCGTGCGGCCTTCTCGCCCCGTCGGGCGGGCTTGCGACGGGCTGCCACAGTCTTTTTCTTGACGCTAGCAGCCGTTCTGGCGATTTTCTTGGCCATCGATCTGCCCTGTCATGAACGTCTATGAGGCCCGACGCCGTCGGCCTCGCTTGGTCTTCTTGCCTCGCTTGGTCTTGGCGGCGCGTGTGGCCGATTGCGGCTCTGCCTCGTCGATCAACAACTGCGGGATTGGCGGCGGGCCCTGGTCCGGGTCGATCACGATCGTGTTCTCGCCCCGCACGTCGAGTTCCGGCGGGCGCTTGATCGGCTTGCCATGCTCGTCGAGCTCGACGTCGGCCTGTTCGGTGATGCGTCGGGCGATGGCCAGCAGGTCGCGCTTGAGCTGCTCGGTGTTCACGCGGGTCATGGACCGCACAGCCGCGACCACCTCGGGGATGTATCGCACGAACACGTCCCGCCGCTCGCCCTCGCGCTTCTGCCTCGCCCGCCGCCGGACGTAGGCGCTGAGTTTCCGGCCGCAGTCTTGCAGAGCGAGCTTGATCTCCTTGCGGATCTCGTCGTAGTCGGCGACGGCCTCCTTGGACTCGCTGGTGAACGGGACCCACACGCTGGCCATGTGGACCATGATCATCAGCGGCCCGGTCGGCAGGGCCCCGCCGCTCTGCTGCAGGCCGTAGCTCCGCCAGTTCGTCTCCAGCACGCTCTTGAAGATGCAGCAGTGCGACTGCTGGTACAGCAGCG
>CAYOGX010000143.1:0-4266 GCA_964403235.1 uncultured Planctomycetales bacterium
CATCTGGGCGTAGTGATCGTAGCTGATCAGGTCGGCATTGCTCTTTGTCACGAACTCGTCGAGATAGTTCGGCCAGGCGTCCGCGCCGGCGCGCTTGGCCGCGCCGGGCCACCAGGGGAGGAGATTGGCGAACGGATGCAGCTTCGGCGCGATCTGCTTGTGCACGCGATAGCACTCGAAGAACGCCAGCTTGAAGCTCGCGTCGGGCTCGTCGCCGACGTGGAAGCCGAACGTGGCTGGGTGGTTGCCGAAGTCCTTTACCGCGGCGCGGACCCCGTCGGCGTAGTCCGGCGGGATGAGGCCCTCGTCGCCGCCCGGCCCCTTCTTGGCGTAGCCGCGCGGGTCGCACAGGATCAGCTTCATCCCGTGCTTCTGCGCCCAGTCGAGGATCTTGAGCATGTGCGCCTTCTGGGCCGGGTCGTTCGGATCGTGGATCGGGCTCTGCGGCACGGTGAAGCCGGCGTCGGCCCATTCGGCGACCTCCGCCTCGTCCATGACCTTGCCGTGCTCACCGAGATTCGTGTAGCTCCAGAAGCTGATCGGATAGCGGCCGAGCCCAAACGATCGGGTCATCTCGATGATCGAGCGCACGTTCTGGGGGACCTCCTGCGCCGCGGCCGCCATCGCCCAGGGGATCAGGACGGAAGCGATCACCGTCAGAATGCGGTTTGGGTTGGTCATCGAACACATCTCCTCACGTAGGGTCCGCCCTGCGGATCCGATGTTGACATCGCTACGGTTTCACGACGAACCCGGCGTCGACCCAATCCGCGTGGTCAGCGGCAATCCCGTCATCGGCATCGGTCACGATCAGGCGGATTTGCCGGGACCGGGCGGGGATCGGCACATCGAAGTGCCAATGGCTGACCGTCTTCCACGTCAGCACGGGGCTGTCGGCCAGCAGTGTCTTGTCGGCGTAGACCTTGAAGACGACGCTGGGTCGATCGTCCTTTCGCATCTCGAAATCCAGACCGACGACGGCGACGAAGCGCTTGTAGTCTGCCTTGCAGGCGTAGACGAGCTCCGAATGGGCATGCACGCCCATGCCCTTGTCGTACTTCTTGTCATTGACGGTCAGCGGGCCGTCCTGGACCGTCTTGTTCACACCGAGTTTGCCCCAACCCACCGTCGCGCGAACCGGCTTCAACTCGGACAGGTGCACGTTTGGCTTGGGCGGGGCCGGCGGCACATCGAGCTTGGGCACGGTCACTTGCACACTCGCGCCCTGGGTGGGCCGCCCCGTCCACCCGATCGCCCGGACCATATACGCGTAGGTCGTCCCTGCCTCGACGTTGGTGTCGACGAAGCGGTTGACGGCCACCGTCGCCGTCCGGCCGTCGTTGCGGGTGACGCGGTAGGACGCCGCCTCGCTGGCGTCCCAGGCAAGGACGACCTGCGCACCAAAGCGCGCGGCCTTGGCCGACACGCCGGTGACCTCGCGGGTCTGCGGGGTCCGGCCGGGACCTTGTTTACACGTGACCTCCCAGTGGACCTTGCGGCTCGTCTTGCTGGTCAGTGTCACGCGGACGCGAGGCCCGGACTGCTCGAGCACCGCCGTGACGCCGGCTGCCTTGTCTGCGGTTAAGACGCGGGCGGCGACGGCCTGCCACGACTTCGGCTGCGTCGGCGCGACGATTCGCAGCTCGTACGGATCGTCGGCCACGACCAGGCTGGCCCCGCTGAGCACACCACCTGCCGCGTCCCACGTCTCCGCGAGAACATCGATCACACCCTGCGTGACGTGTCGAGACGTGCTGATGAGTTGGGGCCGGTCCTGCACCGGTCGGATCGCGACGATCCGGCAGGAACTGGGCGGTACGTCCGCCGTCAACGTGCCGGTGAACGGCGGGACGAACTTGTTCGCCCAATAGTCGAAACCGACGTACGTTCCCTTGCCGGAGTCCGGCAGGTCGAGCCTGGCCAGCTCGACGCGGAGCGAGTCGGCCGCCTTGGCGTCCCAGTTGAACAGACCGATGACGTCGCGTCGGGCTCGGCCCTGGCCCGCCGTCAGGTGCCAGATCTGCGGGAACGCGTTCTCGAACAGGTCCACCGGCCGACCGCACAGGCCGTGGTTCGGCATGGAGCGCTTCACGATGTCCAGCCGGTCGGCTGGCAGCTTTGGCAGCCACTCGCTGACGAGGTTCAACTGACCGGTCAGCGCGATCCACGACCCCCACGCCCGCGCCTGCTCGACTGTCATGGGCTTGCGGACCATCAGGCAGTCGGGATCGTTGTGCCACACCCGTCCGTGCAGGAAATACAGGTGTGTTGCGATGATGGCCGACGGCAGGATGTGTTCCCACGACGCGCCGATGTCACGCCCGACCCGCATCCCGTCGACCCGGCCGATCGACGCACCCAGCGTCCGCATGTTCTGCGCGATGTTGCAGCCGAGGAGGTACACGTCGTCGCCGGCGGCGTCGCGGACGAGCGCCAGCCCGTCGCGGTAGGCCTCGACGTTGGTCTTGGCGGGATCGTGGAACACCGCGTCCCCCAGACGGTCGTCGCGGTAGTTCGGCTCGGGATACAGGATCTTGACGGCCATGCCGGCCCACAGGCCGTCAGTCTTGATGTACTTGTAGCCCCACTCCCTTGCCATCCGTGCGATCGCCTCGCGGAGGAACCGTCTCGCGCCGGGATGCGTCATGTCGAGGCAGGTGCCGGCCCAATAGACCTCGTAGGGCTTCCCGTCCGCACGCTTGACGAACCAGTCCTGGTGATCCTTGAAGACGGGGCGTTTGTGATCCCAACCGAAGGGGGTGATCCAGATCCCGGCGGTCATGCCGGCGGCCGTGATCTTGTCGGCCGTCGGCTTCATGCCGTGGCGGTAGGGGCCCCTGGGATGGTGTGTGGTGAAGTCCCGGTTGCTGATCTGCCACTTGTCGTCGATCTGCAGCACGCGGAAGCCGAACTTCATGAGGTGCTCGCGGCAGAAATCCGCCAGCTGGGCCATGGCCTTCTCATCGGATGCGCCGCCGTGGGGGGCCGAATACCACGTGCAGTAGCCGCACGGGATCGGGCGCAATCGGATGCGATTGGCCTTGGCGATGGTGTCGGCGTAGGTCTCCAGGCCGGCCAGCGCGTCGTCGAACCGGCCGACGGCGAACGTCTCACCCTCTGCCGTCTTCCCAGGCGGGATCCGGAGCTTGCCGTACTCGGCCCGGGCCTCGATGTGGACGCGGGCCTGATCGGGCTTGGACAGGACGATACCGCTGCCCCGTTCGTGCGTCAGCCACCCGGCCACGACACCGGCGCGGCTGGCCGGATCGCCAACGGCCAGAAACATGTAGCTGGTTCGCGGTTTGTCGGCCGGGGTCAGCCCGTCACAACCGAGGGCGCGAAGATCCTTCGCCGCCTTGCCAAGGTCGACCGTGACGGTCGTCGGCGTGATCTTGTCGATGACGATCGGCTTCTTCGTTGGGTTGTGTATTCGTGCCTTGACGCACACGAAGGGCAAGCCGGGGTAGAGCATGAGCAGGTCCGCGCGGCCGTCCTCGGACTCGAACGCGATTGCCTTGCCGGTCCCCAACGGGCCCCCGACGCCGATGAGGCGGGCCTGCCCGCGCGTGTCGCTCAGTCGGCCTCGGCGGACGAAGGGCACGCCGCGGGCCGTCGCCGTGAAGGCGCGCTTGGCTATGTCGAAGCGGACCTCGACCAGGCCATTGTCAAGGACGAGGATGTCTCCGGCCTGGCTTGCCTTGACCGGCGCCGTCGGGCGGCCCGTGGATTCCCCTGATGCCGGGAGCGCCATCAGAACGAAACACGCCAGAACGAACCTGAGCATAATCATCCTTCGTGCCCCCTCGACGTGATGCGATGTAGCGTCAGCCCTGAGACCCGCGACCTACCAAGCGCGCCCGTGTGGCCGACGGCGACCCCTTCAACGCGCGTCTGTCCGGCGCAGATGCCCTTCACGCCAGCGCCTTGGTTAGCAGCCAGAGCGCGAGAATGGCCGTGGCCCCGTGGAAGGCGATGGCCCCCCAATTCTCCGGCTTGAACGGGCGGCTCTTGCCGATGGCCACCTCCACGATCGTCGAGATGATGCACGCGGCCGACAGCAGCCACACGACGATCGCGGCGATCCACCAGCCCATCATGACGCCTCCTGTTCCGCAGCGTCTTGCTCCGGTCCTGGGGCGATCAGGAACAGGGCAGCCAGCATCGTCACGAAGTGAAACGCGTAGCTGCCCACCGTCATCGGGCACCACAGACCAGCCTTGCCCCTCAGCACGTCAACCACTGCCGAAGTGATACACGCCAACGAAA
>CAYOGX010000143.1:4276-8301 GCA_964403235.1 uncultured Planctomycetales bacterium
TCCAGTCCAGCCAGAACATCGCACACACGGCGACGATCAGGACCGCGCCGATCACCTTCCTCATACCGGTCTCCACGATGGGTGTTGTGATTTAACATGGTAGTGGACTGGACCGCCTCAGTTCAACGTCGGGTGGACCACGTCGCCGCGGGCTTGGGCCTGCGTGTTCTCGTAGGTGCCGTAGAACTCGGAGTTGCAGTCGAGCCATAGCGTCAGGCGGCGGTAGTCCTCCGCCGACAGGCTCACGCCGTAATGCCGCTCGTCCATGTAGTCGAGCAGCTTGGCGGCGCGGGCGCCGAACTTGCCCGGGATCGTTCGGCTGCCGCCGTGGACGCCCGTCTTGATCGAGCCGTTGCGGACGTGGAAATAGAAGCCGTACTTGCCGGCCAGGTTGTTGTACGAGCGCGTCCAGCCGTACTTGCGCTCGATCGCGCCGGTTAGATCCACGGCCTTTTTGGCCTGGTGGCAGGCGACGCAGTTGCGATCCAGCACCGGCTGGACCAGTCGCACGTAGCTGAACGGGTTCGAGCCGTCGACGTCGGGTTGGATCTTCGAGGGCCCGCGCCGCAGCGCCAACGGCGTCGTCGCAGATTGGATCGGCGCACGGTGCTTCGGCTCGTGGCAACCGCGGCAGGTCAGTTGCTCGCCCGGGTGGACGTACGTGCCCGACCGCATCGACTGGACGGCCATGCCCTCCGCGTCGAGGGCCTGGAAATAGATCAGGTTGCCGACCGGCGCCTCGAAATAGGCGCTCCCGTCGCCCTCGACCGGCACCGTACCCAGGACAGCTCGCGCGTTGGTCTGGTCGGCCACGCCGATCCGCGGCTGGTTCGGCGGCGCCGTCGTCTTGGGCAACGCCTGAATGATCCGCAGCGCGGTGATCTTGGTCCCTTTGGGCCAGTCAAAATCGCTGTCGTACACGTTCAGAACGGCGATCGTCTCCGCAGCGTCCCCGCCCGCGGTCATGCGCCCCGGCTGACCGCTGGCCGAAACGGCGCTCGTCTGGGTCGTCCGCTCCGGGATCACCGGCGGGCACGGACGCGGGCGCAGCGGGATCGGGCTCAGGCACGCGATCGACGGGTCGCGGTAGATCAGCTCCTTGTTGCCGAACCGGTCGATCCAGTAGATGCCGTGGTTCTTCGCCTTCGGGTCGTAGACGCACAGGTAGTCGTCTTCGCTCAGCGGCCAGGGCGTGCCGTAGACCATGCATTCTTTGGTCGGCCTGATGTGCCGTTCCGCCTCGGGAAACGGCACGTCGGGCGTCAGCCGCGTCAGTTGCGACATTGCTCCGTCATCGGGGACCCGCGGATCGATCAGCACGAGCGACCCGAACGCGTGGCCGTGATGCGCGGCCGCGGTCGCCACGTATCTCCGCGACCCGGGGATCGACCGGATGCTCATCTCCATCCACGGGCGGCTCTCGCGACGCTCGGGGTAGTTGCCGTGGAACGAGCGCGGGTCCCGCCCGTCCGGATAGCACGTCCAGATGTGGTGCGCGATGTTCGTGTCCCGATCGACGTAGTCCCAGCGCGTGTAGACGATCATCCCGTCGTTGTCGACGCTGGGGTGCCACTCGTGCGTCTCATGGAAGCTCAGACAGATGATGTCGCTCCCGTCCGGCTTCATCGAGTACATCGTGTACGTCGGGCAATGCCGCCCGCATCGCAGGTACCCGCCGCGGCGCTCGGTGACAAACGCAATCCGCCCGTTGGGCAGGAAACACGGATCGAAGTCGTCCCACGCGCCGTCGGTCAACTGGACCAGGGCGTTACCGTCCACGTTGACCTTGAAGAGGTGGTAGCAGCTCTCGGGCGTCCACTCGAGGTTCTTGCCCCTCGCCTGGGTGTAGGCGAAGAGGATCGTCCTACCGTCGAACGACAGCTCGGGCGAGACGAACGCGCCGGGCACCAGCTTGCGTCCCTTCAGTCGGCCGTTCGCAACGACGGACTCACCGAGCACGTTCGTCAGCTTGGGATTCGGCCCGAACGCATCGGACAGGATGAACAGCCCGCCGCCCGGGATGGCGTTGAATCCGTAGTACTGATCGCACATGTGGTAGACGCCGCGCGGATCGTGCCGCTTGACGAAGAGGATCCTGTCGAAATTCAGCAGCGGATTGCAGAACACGATCTTGCGCACGACCCGGCGCGCCTCGAAATAGATCTCCCGGCGGACATCCTCCCTCACGCTGCCGGCGGCTTCGAGCCTGGCCAGACGCGCCTCGACCCGCTCGAACTCGGTCAGCAGCGGCGCCAGTTGGTCGGTCGTTTCCTCGGTCTGCAGCCGATCGGCGAGCTTACAGCCTCGGTCGACCACGTCCCGCGTATGGGCCAACGGGAACCCGCCGCTGGGGGGTTGGGCCAAGGACGCGGCGATTTCCTTCTGACCCATCGTGCCGGGGTACGAATAGGGCCCGACGCTCTTCTGGTCGGCTGGTCTGCCCAGCGCGATGTTCTTGCGCGGATCGGCCGCCGCGTAGACCTCGACCTCATCCAGCGCGAACGAGCATCGGCCGGGCACGGCCAGCCGCACGATCCGCGCCGTCACGCCCTTGTCGGCCAGCTTGATGACGAGCGGCTTGTTCTGCTTCACGCCGTGGAACGTCCGCCCGTTGTGCCTGTAGATCTCCTTGAACTTCCGCCCGTCGCGGTCCCCGGCCACCAGGACGCGAAGCTGCCGTGTGCGAGGGGCCGTGCCGCGGTCCGTCCGGTTGTAGACGACCACGCGATCGAGCCGGACCGGCTTTCCCAGGTCGACCTGCCACCAGGGATCCCGCTCGCCGCTGTCGGTGTGGAACCCCCATCGACCGTTCTTGATCCCGTCGCACCCGCCGGCTGCATCCTGCACCGTCGTCACGCCACGGGCGTTCACTCGGGACGATCCCTTCTTCGACGAAGGACGTGCCGCGGTCCATGCGATCGCGAATTGCCTGTCCTGGTCGACCCAGTCCGCCTCGATGAGCGCCTGCATCGGCTTACCCACGCAGACCGCCTCGGTGGCGCCCGCATGGTCGGCAACGGCCGGGCGCTGGGCACGGCCCGCCACAGTGACGACCGCACCGCACACGCACATCCAACACGCGATCCGCTTCATTGCCGGACCTCCACACAGCCAGCATAACGGAAACGGTGCACGGGTCCCACACCATCGCGTAGGGCCGGCACAGTCGGCCCTACCCGGGGTCCTCGCCGCTGAAGGTAGCGACCCGCCGTCGGAGTCGCAGGTTGCCCACGACGCTTGAGCGGTGTATAGGGTGTCCCATCACGGTGCCGATCGCGTAGTACCAGCCGCGAAATGGGGCCCCCCGTCATGAACGGCGACGCTGCAGACAACCAGCCCGTCCCGCTCCCGCGACCCGCCAGGCGTCCGGACATCGATTGGGTCCGGGCGCTGGCCGTCCTGCTGCTCGTCCCCTTTCACGCGTCACTCATCTTCCAAGCCCCAGGGGCTTATCACATCACCTCGGGCGATCGGACCCCCTTTTTGGGGTACGCGGCCGGCTTCGTGTCCCAGTGGCACATGCCGCTGCTGTTCGCGCTGGCGGGCATGGCCACGTGGTTCGCGTTGCAGTTCCGAAGCCCGGGCCAATACGCCAAAGAGCGGCTCAAGCGCCTGCTCGTCCCGCTCGTGTTCGGCACGCTCGTGATCGTTCCCCCGCAGATGTACTACCAACGGTTGAGCGAGGGCAGGTTCCAGGGATCATACCTGAGCTTCTACCCACACTTCTTTGATGGCGTCTATCCCCAGGGAAATCTCACGTACAACCATCTGTGGTTCATCCTGTACCTGGTCGTGTTCTCGATGC
This sequence comes from uncultured Planctomycetales bacterium, assembly GCA_964403235.1. Lineage (GTDB taxonomy): Bacteria > Planctomycetota > Phycisphaerae > UBA1845 > JAFGLZ01 > JAFGLZ01. The sequence continues at coordinate 8,082 of CAYOGX010000143.1, forward strand.
TGTCTCTGCCGGTGCTCGTGTGGCTCAACGGTCAGGCCGGGCGGCGCTTCACCGCGAAGCTCGCCGCCTTCTGCGAGAGACGCGGTGCCATTTTCCTTTTTGCCGTTCCGGTCGCCGTCACCGAGTCGCTCTTCCGGGCGAGGTGGGGCGGGCTCCAGACGCTCATCAGCGACTGGGCCAACTTCACTCAGTACCTGTATCTGTTCATCCTGGGGTTCGT
>CAYOGX010000144.1:0-8301 GCA_964403235.1 uncultured Planctomycetales bacterium
TGGATGGCCGGTGCGCCGCCCGTCCAGATGCCCGATCCCAATGCGGGCGAGTCCTTGCGGCGGTTCCAGAACGGCATCTTCAGCCGCCTCGGGCGGGTGGGAACGAGCTGGGTTCATTTCTACGACCGCATCGGCAACCCGTTAATCTATTCCGAGACCGTCCTCGACCGGCTTGCTCTGTTGCCGCCGATTCTCGTCAAGTCGGAGCTCACCTACGCCGAGGACGGCAGGCTGGACACGATCAAGCTCGAGATCCTCGGGGCGCCGATGCGGCTGGAGTTCAGCGGCGAGAACTACGGCATGGACTTCTCGTGCGAGCTGCGAACGGGTCCCGGGCCTGACGATCGTTACGGATTCAAGCTCGACGCGTCCGCCGCGGCCACCATGAGCGACGCGCTCCGTCCGTTCACGCTGCTCAAGGATCTGCATGTGGGTCAGACGTGGCGGATGCGGCTGGTCAACCCGTTGCCGGCCCTTCGCGGTGGGCGGGCCAGAGTCGAGTCCTATCTCGCCCGCGTGACCGCGCGGGAGACCATCGAGCATCGTGACCGCAACGTCGAGTGCTTCCGCATCGAATCGCACAACGTCCGGGCCTGGGCCGACCAGGCCGGACGCGTCCTCGTGCAGGAAGTGGACCTGCCCATCTTTGGCACGCTGACTATCCGGCAGGAGCCCTATGACGAACACGCCCGATCCCAGACCGTCACCCGCGGAGGTGTGTTCCTGCTGAATCCCCAGAAGTCCGAGGAGCCGCCGGCCGCTACGACCCGGCGCGCCGGGACGGAATAGCCGTGGAGAGCCGATGTCGATCGTCCTGGAGCATGTGACAAAGCGTTTCGGGCGAACCACCGCCGTTAGCGATCTGACGCTCAAGGTCCATCCGGGTGAGGTCCTCGCGTTCCTGGGCCCCAATGGCGCGGGCAAGACCACCACCATCAAGATGATCGGCGGACTGCTCAGGCCCGACCGCGGCCGCATCGAGGTCTGCGGTGTTCCCGTGTCGACCGACGGCCTGGCCGCGCGAACCCAACTCGCCTACGTGCCCGACCAGCCCTTCCTGTACGAGAAGCTCACCGGGCGGGAGTTCCTCAGCTTCGTCGGTGAGATGTATCAGGTCTCGCCCGCCACCGTCGCCGAGCGGGTCGAGCGTCTATCCGTCCGGATGGACATCGACTACCTCGACCAGCTCACCGAGGGCTATTCCCACGGCATGCGACAGAAGGTAGCGCTGGTTGCGGCGCTGCTGCACGATCCGAAGGTCCTGGTGACCGATGAACCGATGGTCGGGCTCGACCCACGGACCGTCCGGACGGTCAAGGACCTGTTCCGAAAGCTGGCCGGCGCCGGCGCAGCCGTCTTCGTCAGCACCCATACCCTCGGCGTGGCCGAGGCCATTGCCGACCGCATCGGCATTATCCATCGGTCGCGCCTGGTGGCGGTGGGGACCCTGGACGAGCTCCGCCAGATGGCCCGGACCCAGGCCCCGCTTGAGGACGTGTTCCTGGTCCTGACGGCCGAGGAATCCGGCCCGAACGCCGAGACCGTCCCCCCGCCGTAACCGTCTGCGCCGGTCGGGTCTGGCGGGTCAGCACCAACGACAACCTCACAGTCCTGCGGTTTTGGCAGAAGCGCGGGTTCTCGCTCGTGGCGGTCCATCGAGACGCGGTGTCTGACTCGCGCCGCCTCAAGCCGGAGATCCCCCAGGTCGGCGAGCACGGGATCCCGATCCGGGACGAGATCGAGCTCGAAACGCTGCTCTGAACCGGTCTGCACGATTGGAAGGCCCCCCCGTTCAGCAAGTCCGGTCGCCAAGTTCGGCAAAATGGGTAAATCTGCGCAAAAAAGAAGAGACTGCCCCGGCAGGACAGTCCCTATCCCTCTCTTCCCTCCTCCCTCTCCGCAGTCCCTCCGGTAGAGCCCCTCCGGTCCGCCCTTAGATCGCCTTCGCAGCAGTTCATGGGCGCGCAGACAGATGTACCCCAACTATCTTCGCACCTCAAGTTGAACTGGGATACGCCAAGAAAGGCCTCCAACCGTCTTGTCATTCAGGGCGATGCGCATGCCATAGCGATCACTAACTTGTCTTTTGGTGGGAGGGACTTCCCCATCTTTCCGTTTCACAGGAAGTTGGAAGAAGCAGAATAGGGCAGGCCAAATTATCTAAGCTAAACAGAAGTCGGTATTCTGTTGAAAACCGGCAGCATCTCCCGGATCGGCGCCGCGGTCGGCCGGCCGATAACCCGTTGCCGAGGCAAGGCTTAAGGAACTGTTGTGCCAGAGGAACGTATGTTGCCTGCCCGCAACGTCGAACCAGCGGATTACTTGGCCTGGATCTTGACCACCTTTTGGTCGCGAAACGTCCTACCTGTGAGGTAGTCCGCGAATTCCACCCGGATGGTGATCTCATCATGGGCCGGTGGACCGGTCCGCCACGGGCACTTCACCGTGTAGTGGTTCGTCATCAGTCGACCGTGCCAGGCCTCGCGGGCGTGGTCGACATCTAGGCGGTATTCGCCGATCCGACGCTGGCCATCGGGATTGGCAAGATCGAACAGCTCGATCCGGAGGTCCCCCGCCGCCTTGAGCACGTGACCGTCCTGATCGACCGGCTGGATATAGGCGGTCACGCCGTCGTGGCCGGGCTTGTCGTCGTAGTTCGCTCCCCCGGTCAGCCGATCAAGCTTGACCGCCGTCACGTAATACAGCTTCTCGAGCCGCTTATCGCCGAGTCGTCGCAGCGTGGCGATCTGCTTGCGTTGCGCGTCGACCAGGGCGTTTTTGGTAGCCACCTCGTTGCTGAGCTTGTCCACCTTGTCGGTGAGTTGCTGGACCTGCTGGTCGCGCTGGCGCAATCGCTCTTCCATCGTGAGCCCGTTGCAGCCCGCCAGCGCGGCCAGGGCCCACACCCCCATCAGCGACAGGGCTGGTTCAGTTCGGCTCATGGTGTCGGTCCTTTCGAGGTCAGGTTCCTCGCCCCCGATCGCGAAGATCCACCCCTCGCCCGCCAGCCGGTTTGGGCGACCTGGACGTCCACGGCTTGCCTGAACGTCCAGCCTCTCGTCGAGCCGCGAAAGCGACTACTTGGATTTCTTCGTCGCGTCCGAGGCCGGTTCGGGCATCCGCTCGAGGATCGAGTCGGCCAGCCCGTACTCCAACGCCTGGGCGGCATTGAGCCACAGGTTTCGGTCGCAGTCGGCCTCGATCTGCGAGACCTTCTTGCTGGTGTGGCGCGACAGGATTTTGTACAGGTCCGCGCGCACGCGGATGATTTCTTCGGCCTCGATGGCCAGATCGGTGGCGGCGCCCTGCATCGTCCCGCCGATCAGCGGCTGGTGTAACAGGATCCGGCTGTTGGGCAGGAGGAATCGCTTGCCCTTCGTGCCGCCGGCCATCAGTACCGCGCCCATGCTGGCCGACAGACCGATCGAGTAGGTCGCCACGTCGCATCTGAGGAACTGCATGGTGTCGTAGATGGCCAGACCGGCCGAGACGCTCCCGCCCGGGGAGTTGACGTAGAAGCTGATGTCGGCCCGGCTGTCCTCGTTGCTGAGGAACAGCATCTGCGCGATGACGATGTTGGCCATCGAATCGCCGACCGGCCCGCCCAAGAAGATGATGCGGTCCTTCAGCAGCCGCGAGTAGATGTCGTACATCCGCTCGCCGCGGCCGGTCTCCTCGATCACGTAGGGAACTAGGGTCTGACCTCTCGTCATGACGGTTCCTCGCATGGGAGTGCTCGGCTCTTGGTCCGCCCAGGCTGTCAAGGGTCCTTCACGCGTCCGGCCGAGGACGGAGCCTATTTGTCGGTCGATTTGTCCTTGTCGGCGTTCTTGCCGGAGCCCTTGCCCTTGGCGCGCTTGGGCTCGCTTTCAAGGATCTCGTCGACCAGCCCGTATTCCTTGGCCTCGTAGGCGTCCATGTAGTGATCGCGCTCGGTCTCAGCGGCGATCTTCTCGGGGTCCTGGCCCGTGTGTTTGGCCAGGATGCTCACGAGCCGCGTCTTGTCCTTGAGGATTTCCTCGGCCTGGATTTTGACGTCCTCGGCCTGTCCGCCGACGCCGCCCACCGGCTGGTGGAGCATCATCTTGGAGTTCGGCAGCGCGAACCGCTTACCCCCGGTTCCGGCGCACAGCAGCAGCGCAGCCCCGCTGGCGGCCGTCCCGATGCAGTAGGTGGCCACGCCGCAGCTCAGATACGTCATCGTGTCGTAGATCGCCAGCGTTTGGTCGACGTAGCCGCCCAGCGAGTTGATGTATAGGTGGATGTCCTGGTCCTTCTTGTCGGCCTGGAGGTACAGCAACGCGCCGATCACCCACTCGGTCACCTCCGGCACGATCGGGTAGCCCAGGTAGATGATCCGGTTGTCCAGCAGGTGCTGGGCGATCGTCCGCCGGTCGCGGTCGTCGTACTGACGATACTGGATCACCGGTCGGACGCCATCGAAACTACGCCACGTATCGTCCATGTGAAACGCCCTTTAGTTCTCTGCGCTCGTGGCGCGCCATCGCAGGTTCACGAAGCCGCTTCTAGGTTTCGTCGGCCAGATCGTCGCCGGCCTTATCTTTCTTCTTGGCCTTGCCGCCTTTCTTCTTGCGCTTGGGCTTCGCCTTCGGTTGTCCTTCTTCTGCTTGCTCCTGGGAGACCTCGGTGACCTCGGCGTCCTGGAGCAGCCGGTCGATGCACTTCTCGTCCCGGATGCTCAGGTACAGCGACTGCAACGCGCCGCGACGCATCAACTCGTCGCGGACCCGATCGAACCGCCGCCCGGAGGCCTGAGCGATCTGCGCCACCTGGCCGTTGATCTCTTCTTCGCTCACGTCGACCTCGAGCTCCTCAGCCAGCTTCTCCAAGACGAAGAACATCTTCAGCTCGTTGGCCGCCACCTCGCGGGCGCTGGCCTGGAGCTGGTCGAGGTTCTTCTCGATCTCCGCCTCGGGCACACCGCGCCGCTGCATCTCGACCATCTGTCGCTGGACGACCCGATCGGTTTGCCGGCTGCTCAGCCCGGCCGGGATCTCCAACTCCACGTTGTCGGCCAGGTGCTGTCGAATCTGCGCTCGCATGCCCTGCCGGACCTCGTGGTCGATCTGCGACTCCGACTCGGCACGCACCATGGTTCTGAGCTCCGTGACGTTCTCACACCCCACCGTCTGGGCGAACGCGTCGTCCAATGCGGGCAGCACCATACGCCTAACTTCGCGGATCTTGAAGTTAAACCGGGCGGTCTTGCCTCGCAGCGCCTCGGTCTCGTGGTCCTCGGGCACGGGTGCCTCGACGCTCCGCTCCTCGTCGACCTTCGCCCCCACCAGGGCGTCGCCGAGCTTCTCGACCACGATGCCCTCGATCCGCGACGGGCGGGCGGCGAACTGGGCGCCGGCCTCTTCATGGATCACCTCGTCGTCGGCCGTCATCTTCACGTCGGCCACCACCGTGTCATCGGCCTGGATCTCGCCCCCTTCAGCGGGCTCGTAGTGCCCAAACCGCATCCGCAGCCGTTCGATCTGGAGGTCGACGTCGTCGTCCGTGACGGTCACCGTCGGCTTGCGAACGGCGATGCCCTTCAGCTCCGGCAGGGCGAACTCCGGCTTGATCTCGACCTCGCAACTGATCTCGAGGTCGCCCTCGGCCGGCAGCTCGATCTTGTCGAAGTCCAGATCGGGGTCGCCCAGGACCTTCATGTCCTGTTTTTCCGTCGCGGCCAGGTAGGCCTCGCCGACGACCTGTTCCTTGATCAGCTCGCGGACCTCGCTGCCGTAGGCCTTTTCTACGAGCCGTCGCGGCGCTCGGCCGCGGCGGAACCCTCGAACGTCGCGCTCCCGTTGGAGTTCGGCGAACTGGTCGTCCAGCCGCTCCTCGATGATGGCGTGGGGCACGGTCACCGTCAGCCGCTGGCGGAGCGTACCCATGTCCTCGACGCTCACGTCGATCGCGTCCTTGAGCTTCTCCATCTTCTCTTTGGCCAGGTCTTCCTCAGTCTTCTCGACATCGGCGGCGTCCTGCTCGGGCTGGGCCGCGTCGGTCACCGACGTCGCGTCGCCCTCGGCGAGGTCGTTGTCCACCTGGAGCTCCTGGTCCTGGTCTTCGGTCTGATCGCTCATCGCCTCAGGCTCCCTTCTGGTCGGCCCCGAGCGGTGCTACCCGTTCGGGTGAACGCGATCCGCCGCGAAACGACGAGGCCCATCACCCAACAGCCGGCCAGGCGTCATCGACGTGGGCCCCTGACCGACACTCGGGTGATGGGCCGCGTGGGTCCGCCCGACCCGCAGCCAACGCCTGGCAACCCAACGGCCGGTTCCCTGCGGATGGGTATGATTGTCCATTTCAACCGCGAAACACGCAACCCCGGCCCCAAGCCGCCGTCACCCCAGGCCGGATGTCATCGTGCTTCCCACAAGTCAGAAGCGGGCGATGGGATTCGAACCCACGACAACCACGTTGGCAACGTGGTGCTCTACCAACTGAGCTACGCCCGCAACCCACCGCGCCCACGCGCTACCCTGTAATATACACTCCCCCTCATGGCCTTTTCAAGTGGATTTGCCCGCCCGGAAATGGGCAGCGCGCAGGCCGCCGATACCGATCGGTCTAATCCATGCTCGGCAGCGCTACCAGCCATCCCGGACCACGCCTGCGCCGCCGTCGGCTGAAGACCTCACCACGCTTGGTTGATAGATCTCACCAGCTGGGTTAGGGTCGTACCGTCTTGGCAACATGAGGGTCTGGTGTTGCGACCTGGCCCGCACATATTCCGAGGACACGATGAAGACCAAGGGCAAACCCGACGTCATCGTCTATAAGGGCAACTACCCCGGTTGGCCGTGGGTGACGCGGACCAAGAAGGGGCGGCTGATCTGTGCGTTTCGTGACGACGGGCAGCACGGGTTCTCCTCGACCGGCAAGGTGATGGTCACCGAGAGCAACAATGGCGGCAGGTCGTGGTCGCGGGCGCGGGTCGTGATCGATCATGGCGGCGTGGACGACCGGAACGCGGCCGTGGCCGAGATGCCGGACGGGACGATCCTGGTCTGCTACAACACGTACACGGCCAAGCACGTCTCCAAGTCGCGCGTGATCCGATCGACCGACGGCGGGCAGAGCTGGGAAGACGACGTGGCCGTCGACGAGCGCGACGCCCGGACGCGGTCGGCACCGGTGCCGCTGTCCACCGGCGACATTCTACTGCCGTACTACGTCGCGCCGGGCAACGGGTCGCTTGCGGGGTTGTCGGGCGACGGCGGTCGGACGTGGAAGACCCTCCGCGTGCCCGACGTGCCCGGCTTTGTGGGCGACGAGTGGGACGTCCTGGAGGTCGTTCCAAAACGGCTGATCGGCCTGATCCGAAACAGCCATCGGTCGCGCGCGGGTTACTTTTGGATGACCGAGAGCCGCAACGCCGGCCGGAGCTGGTCCAAACCCGTCCGCACCAACGTGCAGAGCGAACGCGCGCCGTCGCCGCCGCACCTGGGCGTTCACGGCGGTAGGCCGATTCTGACGTATGCCGACAAGCGGATGGTGTCGGTCTCGATGGTCCAGCCGCTGGACGATCGGTTCATCAAGTGGGACGTGGCGAACCGGCTGCCGTGCTATCAGTATCGGCCCGACGGTCGGCCGATCAAGGATGCGAGCTATCCGGTCTCGGTCGAAATCGACGCGTGGCGGCGGCTGGTGGTCGACTATGAGATCCGAACGCTGAGCCACCAGATCGCCGGCTACGTCGTCGACATCCCGGCGGACTGGATCGGCGGGTCGAAGCGCAGCCGCTAGCGCCGTTCGCGGTGAGCGCATTTCGTGAGGAGATTGACCCATGATTTCGGCAGTCCTTCTGAGCTGCATGCCGGTGGTGACACAGGTCTCGGCCGGTGCCGGGGTGATCTGGCAGATCGGCAAGTCTGACAACAACTACGCCGAGCTGGCCATCGCGGGCAAACACGTCAGATACGTCAGGACGTTCCCATCCGACGTCACGTTCCACGTCGGCCGGGACCAGCCGGCCAAGGCCTGGCCCTACATCCACCCGGGACCAGAGGACGCCTGGGCCGGCGGCAAGGGCCGTACGTTTCGCATCCTATTCAAGCTCGACAAACCCATCGACGGTTCGGTCCAACTGGTGGTCGACCTGGTCAACACACACGGGGGGCGCCCGCCGCTGGTTATGGTCAGCGTGAACGGTGAGTCGGCCCGGGTGCAGACCCCGCGCGGCGCCGGCGACGAGGCTCTCGAGAACGCAGCCGCAGGACGCGAACACGTCATCCGCCTGCCGATGGCGGGCGGGCTCCTACGGTCTGGCGAGAACACCATCGA
>CAYOGX010000145.1:0-8294 GCA_964403235.1 uncultured Planctomycetales bacterium
TCTCAGGATCATCACAGCCGTGCCGACGCGGTACAGATCAGCCAGGCTGGGGTCCTCCGTATCGGGATGACGCTGGGCGACCAGACCGATCATGCGGTCGCCCGCCATCGCGGCGTCGATGAGCTTTCGGCTCTTTTCGCGACCGATCTCGAGGGGCATGATCGCTCCAGGGAACGCGACCGCGTCCCGGATCGGCAAGAGGGGCATCTCGTCGGGGATCTTGGCCTGCTCCGTCTCCTGTTCGCTGGGCGCTTCTTGGCGCGACACGGACACGACGGGCTCATCGTCCTGAGCCGGCGGCCGGCGCTCCTCCTCCGGCGGGGGGGCGTCTGTCGTCGGGGTCTTTTTCGGGTTGGTCGGCTCGTCAGGCATGATGCTGACCCAGCCTCCTAGACCTCCTGCTTGGGCAGGCGGACCCACAGGTACCCGTGTCGGTACTGAGCGTGCGTGTGATCGAGATCCAGGCCCGCCGGCAGGTTGATGGTGCGGGCGAACGGACCGTTGTGGATCTCCAGCAAGTGCATGCGACAAGGCGCCTCCTCATCTGGCAACGGCGGGTCGGGTCGCGCGCCCCGAATGGTCAACCGGCCGGGCATGACCTGAACGTCGATGTCCTGCCGGCGCATACCGGCCAGCTCCACACACACCAACAGACAGGCGGGGTTCTCGTAGATGTTGACGGACGGCTCCCATGCCTTGGTCGAGCGAAACCCCACATAGCTGCCTTGGAAAATGCTGTCGACCATCTCGCCCATGTTCTGGGCGAGTCTCTCGAACGAGTCCTCGCTGGCAACCCGGACGTGCATGGCCTGTTTCCCGATGGGCCTGGCCGCCGACATCCGGGCGCCCGGGCCGTTGCATGCTGCATCTCGACGAAGACCGTGTCCGCCGCATCTGCATTATAATCGCGGCGCCCCGGCTTCTGCCAGTGACCAGCGCGGCAGGCGGCGATTCCGCAACGCACAGGCCGATCGCCCTGATGCGCGTGAACCGTTCGCCGCAAGCACCCGGAGCGCCGACACCGAAATGTGCCATGGGATTCATGCCCGTCCAGGACCGCCACCCTCAGCCCAGGGGCCGGCGGTTCGTTGGGAACAAACGAGTCTGATCGTGAATCAACGATGCTAAGAGGCCGAGCGGTTGGCTGACGAACCAGCGGATCGGTCGTGACGGGCCAGGATCGAATAGAGCCGTGATCGAGAAATCGCCAACAGGCGGGCTGCGCGCGTCTTGTCACCCCCGGTGGCCTGCAAGGCGGCGACGACCGAGCGCCACTCCGTCTCGGCCAGGGTCATGACCGCCCCGTCTAACGACGGTGCGTCGAACGCGAGCGCGTGGCCCGCCAAGTCCGCCGGGCCCTTCCCCTCGGGCAGGAGCGGCTCGGGGAAGTCCTCGGGCACCAGCACCCCGCCATCGCTGGTGACCAGGGCGTGCTCGATGGCGTTGGCCAACTCCCGAACGTTGCCCCGCCACCACTGGGCCTGGAGCCATTGACACGCCGACGGAGACAGCCGCCGGCGGGGTTCTTCATAGATGGCGGCCTGGAGGTCCAGGAAGTACTCCGCCAGCGGGATGATGTCATTCCGGCGTTCACGCAACGGCGGTACGGCCAGACGGAAGGCGCTCAGCCGATAGAACAGGTCTTCGCGGAACGTGCCCACCCGGACCAGCCAGGGCAGATCCTGGTGCGTGGCTGCGATGATCCGCACATCGACCGGCACGGATTCAGTCTGCCCGACGGGCGTCACACGGCGCTCCTGCAACACGCGGAGCAGGCGCGTCTGGAGCGACAGCGGCATGTCGCCGACCTCGTCGAGGAAGAGCGTGCCGGTGTGGGAGGCCCGGATGTAGCCGACCTTGTCGCGTTCGGCCCCGGTGAAGGCGCCGCGGACGTGGCCGAACAGTTGGCTCTCGATGAGGGTCTCGGAGAAACTCGAGCAGTCGACGGCTACGAACGGGCCGTCGGCGCGACCGGAACGATCGTGGATCTCTCGCGCGACGCGCTCCTTGCCCGCCCCCGATTCGCCGACGATCAAGACGGTGGTCTGGCGAGCGCCCAGCGACCCGATCTGCACGTCGACGGACTTGCTCACCGAATCGATGCAGACGAACCGCTGCTGGGGCGCCCGGTCGCAAGACGCTTGCGACGTCGCGCTCTGAAATCGGCCGTCGTCATCGGCCTGGTGGAAGCCCTTCTGCGCCGCGTTCATGATCCCTTCCCGCGCTACGCGGGCGACAAGACCATACGAACGGTCGGCTCCGTCCAACCAATTGTCTAGGGGCAAATATCCAGACTACTGCGAGCTACTTTCCGTCCCCGTTTTGTGGCATGAGAAACTAGATCGTGCGATTACCGGACTAACTCGGCTCGCTGATCCAGCAGAGATGGCAGCCATCCCCGCTACCAACCCGTAAGCTCTCAACCCGTGCTATCCTATGCCGCCGACCGGGCTACGTCAACCCCGATTGGGTATACGGGCAAGGGACGCAACGGTTTCCCAATCGACCGCAGGGCCAAGGGTCCACTGTAAACACCTTTCAAACAAGGAATAACGCAAGGGCATTCCCCGCGGATGGGCCGGGCCCCTCCGCAAGGCGTCCGTCCAATAACCTTGCGAACCCCGGGTTTTCGTTGATCCGCCAGGGACTTATCGGATGGGTGGGGCCATGGGGCGATCTGGCCGAAACTACTTGGTCATTTTGAACCACGCCAGGCCGCCGCCGCCCGTGGTCGGGTCGGCGTAGGGGACCAGGTCGCCCCCGAAGATCTGCGGTCGGTGTCCGCTGGCGACGGTGTGGCCGATAACCAGTCCCATCGCCGCCCCGAAGACAACGTCCGAGAAATGGTGCTCCCGGTCATCCAGGCGCGTCAGGCCCACCATCCCCGCCACGCCATACAGAGGGATGCCCGCCCAATGACCGTAAGCCTGGTGCATGACCGCCGCCACCGTAAACGCGCTAGAGGTATGGCCCGACGGCCAGCCGAACGCCTCGCCGTTGGGGCTGTCGGTGCATGCAGCCAGCTTCAGGGCCGACGTGCTGACCCCGTTGATGATCAGGGCGCTGAACAGCGTCTTGCTCACCTCGTACGTCTTGGTGTGCTGGAGTTGCTGCCCGGCCAGATACCACGCGCCGGCCATGGCGAAGTGGAAACCGGGATTCCCCAACAGACCGAACGTGTCACGCCAGCCCTTGCTCACCGTGTGGTGGTGCCGGTAGTAGTCCTCGATGTCGTCATCGACCTCGGGTCTAAGCGCCAGCGACGCCCCACCGGCCGTGATCAGGATGACGGCGTTGGTGGGGTTCCAGTAGACCCGCTTGGTGTCGTCCCACAAGTCCAGGTGGATCCGCTTGAAGTCGCGCCACACCGTCTGGCCGAAGCCCGGTAGCGGGCCGCGCGCGGTACGGACCGCGGACGTCCCGACGGGGGTCGTTTCAGGCTCGGCGGGTGCGTCGGCCATCTCCGACAGCGTCAGCACGTCGAGGAGATCCAGACCCCGGTCAGACGGACGGAGGACGTCGGTTCGAACGGGTGCCCATCCCACCGTCTTCGGTGGAACGCTGGTGTGGATTGCCTGCATCGCCAGGGATCGGACCAGCCGGTCTCGCTTGACGCCGTCGGCGGACCCGAGGAGTGACACCCGATCGAGCTGTCGGAGCATGTCATCCGTCTGCCGGACCAATCGGGTGACGGTAGCCAGTTCTTCTAGCGTGACCGGCCGAGGTGAGGGGGTTGCGGCACGATCGGGCGAGGACGGGTTCAGGGTGTGATCGCTCGTCGCGACGTCGGCGAGGTTCCGTTGCTCGGCCTGTTCGAGGGCGTCGGCCAGTTGATACCCACCGGGACGGATGCCCGTCGAACACCCGGCACTGACGGCGAGGACCGTCCCGGCACCGACGGCGCGGCCGATCCGTCGCCACAACGCAGGCCAATACCCGGGCATGTCACGTCCCCAAGAGAGTCCAGGCCGATCTATGTCTCGTTTCCGCCGAGAAGTGAGGCCCGCGCCCGGTTACCGCTCCAACGGCGCCCGGGCGACGGCGGCCGGTTGATACTTGGCCAACAGCTTGCGGAGTTTCGGCTGGTCGGGCTCGAGCTCCAGCGAACGATGCCAGTGCTCGACGGCCTGTTCTCGCAGCGCCGTCTGGCTCGCATCCATCAGGTACTGCGTCATCCGGACCACGCCAATCCCCGCATGGGCCACACCGTCCCGTGGATTCAGTGTAATGGCCTGCTCGTAGGTGTCTATGGCCTGGTCGTATTTTTCTTGTCGGCACAGGGCGTGGCCCAGTCGCTGATAGGCCATCGACAGGTGCGGGTCCATCTCGAGCGCCTTTCTCAGGGCGATCTCGGCCCGCCAACAGCGTTGCTGCTTGAGATAAGTCGTCGCGAGATTGACCAGCACGATCGGCTGGGTGGCGTCGCGTTCCAGGCTGTTCTTGTAGGCGTGGATGGCCTCGTAGTACTTGCCCTGCGAGTCGTAAACCACCCCGACGTTGGCGTGCGCGCCGGCGTGGTCGGGATCGAGGGCGACGGCCTTTTCGTAGTAGCTGACGGCTTCGTTGAGCCGCCCGAGCTTGTGGTAGCAGAACCCCAGCTCGAGGTGGGCCTCGAGACTGTCGGGCCGCAGCTCGCACGCGTGCAGGCACGCTCGCACCGCGTCGGCGTAGCGGTCGACCAGCCGATACATCTGCGCCAGGTCGAAGGCATGCTCGTAGCTGAACGGGTCGAGCTTGACGGCCTGCTCGAAGGGCGGAACGGCCTTGCCGTACTGGCCGCGACGACGGTGGAGCCGGCCGACCCGGTTATGGGCGGCGGCCAGTTTGGGTTCCAGCCGGATGGCCTCGGCGAACTCCGCCAGGGCCAGATCGAGGTCGTCGGATTTGGTGAACCGCTCACCGGCCTCGAAATGTCGGCGGGCCTGGCCGGCCCGATCCAAACGGGTCTCGAGGCCAAACCGCGACAGCTTCTCCCGCCAGAAGACCGCCTCGCAGCCGGCCGAGGACAACAGCCCCGTCGTCAGCAGGCACCCGATCAAGGCACCACTGGGATGACCGCTTCGACTCAACCCCATCGGGCCGCGCCCTCGGGCCCACGGGCACACAGGGCGGGCGGACACGATGCTTAAGCGCGCCTCCCTGCGTGCGTAAGCCGCTGATGATACCTAGGTTATGCTACCCCCGCTTGAGGGTGGTTGACTTACACCGTCGCCAACCTATCATCAGATCGTCTCTAGAAGCGCTTCTCGTCCAGTTTTTCGGCGGGCCTGGGACCGGGGATCTCGGGATGCAGACGCTGCTGGCCATGCCGGCCTACAACGAGGCCCGATATCTGCCGACCGTCCTGGCGGGCGTCCGGCGGTACATCGGCGACGTGCTGGTCGTCGATGACGGATCCACCGACCGGACGCCGGACATCCTGGGGTCCACGCCCGAGGTGGCCACCATCCGTCACGAGACGAACAAGGGATACGGGCAGAGCCTCATCGACGCATTCGACCACGCCATTCGTTATGGCCACGACTGGATGATCACCATGGACTGCGACGAGCAGCACGCCCCCGAACATATCCCCGAGTTCCTCGACGCCGCCGCCAAGGACGACGCCGACATCATCAGCGGGTCCCGCTACCTGACCCAGATGTCCGGCGACGACGTCCCGCCCGAGACGCGGCAAGCGATCAACATGACGATCACGGCCCTTTTGAACTGCCAGCTCGGTCTGGACCTGACCGATGCGTTCTGCGGGTTCAAGGCCTATCGGGTGGCCGGCCTGAAGCGCCTCACCCCGACCGACCCCGGCTACGCAATGCCGCTGCAAGTCTGGGCGCAGGCGGCCCGGGCGGACCTGCGGATCCGCGAACTGCCCGTCAAGCTGATCTACAACGACCCCAACCGCCACTTCGGCGGCGTGCTGGACGATCCCTACGCCCGGTTGATGCACTACGTCAACGTACTCAGGATCGAGATGGGCGGCTTCAATTGCACGTGCTTCGACGACGTCGAGAAACCGCCGACCTGTGAGAAGATTGCCTCGATCTGCGCTCGCTGTTACCCTGACCCTTGATGCTAGAATTCACGGCGCTGAGCACACCCCAACAGGACGGCGAGATCCTCGTCGAGCCGCCGGCCGGCATGCTGGCCTCGCTGGTCGAGGCCAACCGGCGGTCGCTGGGGCGGGCTTCGTGCGAGATCCACGGCCGGCGTCTGAGCGAGCTCCGTGCGGTCACCCGATCGGCCCTGGCCGGACAGCCCGGGGACGATCCGGTGATCGTGACCGGTCATCAGCCGGAGTTCTATCACGCCGGCGTGTGGGCGAAGAACTTCGCGGCCTCGCGTCTGGCCTCCACCGTCGGTGGACGCGCCGTCAACCTCGTCGTCGACAACGACGCGCCCAAAAAGACCAGCCTCACCGTGCCACAGTCCCGCGACCAGATGCTGACCGCCCACGAGGTGCGGTTCGCCGAGTATCGCGTCGGATGGGCGTTCGAGCAATTCGAGGCCCTCGATCAGCACAGCGGCGGCAGGCTGCTCGGGGAAATCCGCAGCGCCCTGGGCGACGAGGCCTATGAGGCGTCATCCCTGCCGGTGATGACACCGGCCCTGACCGACCCGTCGGGCGCGCGGGACCTGGTGGACCAGGTGACGGCCGCCCGCAAGGTCGTCGAGGCCGGCTTCGGCCTGGACCTGATCGAGCGACGCGTCAGCCAGTGCTGGCCCGGGCCGATGCTCCTCGATGTCTTGCTGAACGCGCCGCGATTCGCCGAGTGCTACAACGCCGCCCTGGCCGATTGCCGCCAAGCGCTCGGCATCCGCAGCGCCAAACGCCCCGTGCCCGATCTGATCCGGCAGGGCGACCGGATCGAGCTGCCCGTCTGGGTCTACCGTCATCAGCAGCCGCGGCGGCGGCTCTTCGTCGAGCGCCGCGGCGAGACGATGACGTTCTACGCGGACGCGGCCAGGATGGGCACGCTCGGGGTCGGGGATCTCGAGCAGGAGGACGGGATGGCCCGTCTGGCGGCCGTGATCGGATGGCGGTTCCGGCCACGGGCGCTGACGCTCACCCTATGGGCGCGGCTCCTGCTGGGCGACCTGTTCATCCACGGCATCGGGGGGGCCAAGTACGACCGCATCACCGATCGGCTGATCCACGGTTACTTCGGCATCGAGCCGCCGGCGATGGCGTGCGTGTCGGCCACGCTGCGGATGCCGATGCAGCGGTTTCCCGTCGGACCGGGCCACCTGGCCGACGCCCGACGCCAATGCCGCGACGTCCACTACAACCCCCAGCGATACGTCAGCGCCATCACCGCCGACCTGAGCCGGCCGCTCCAGCGGCGGATCGACGCCATCGCCGAGTCGGACCGGCTGCGGCGCGAAGAGCGGCTGAACCGTGCCGCCCGCCGCCGCGCGTTTCTGGCCATCCGCCAGGCCAACGCCGACCTGTTGACCGTCGACCCCAGCCTGGTCGACCTACTGACCGCCCAGGCCGATCGGATCGAGCACCAGCTCGCCCACAACCTCGTGGCCGACTCGCGCGAATACTTCTTTGGCCTGCTGCCCAAGACCAAGTTGGCCCAGCTAGCCGACGCCCTGCCCAGCGTCGAACAACTCCGCGGTTAGTCCATAGCGGGTTGCGCATCACAATCCGAGCCGCGACCGTCAAGGAGCGGTCAACGACCAGCGCGACCATGGCATCGACGGCCTCGGCGATGGGGTCGATCCGCTCGGGGGGTTCAGCCACCGCTCCCTCTACACATCCCCTGCGAACAACGCTAGCGATCAGCGCAGGGATTGGAGCTGCTTCTGCATATCTGGGACAGGAAAGAAGTACCATGTGCGTCCAGTCTTCCTCTTGAGCAGCAGACCTTTCTCCGCAAGCCCAAGCAGATCAGTGCGCGCAGTCTGGTATACCACGCCGTGATTCCTTTGGTGTTGGCGGATGTCATAACGAGCATTGGGATGCCTCAGAGCATGGCCGATTACTTCCAGCTGGCGATCGTTTAACTCTGAGGCTAGGTACAGGCGCATCTCGAGCTGTCGGCGCTGCTTCATCTTGGTGTCAATATACTTGTGCAGCTCGTCAAGCGACTTCTTCACCACGTTGAGCTGGTGCAGAAGGAAGTACGTTAGGTCGTTGTCATCGGTTTCCGTGAAAAGGAAGGCCCTTGCGTATTGGGTCGGCGCCTTGAGGATCACGTTCGAGATCGAGATGAACTGGCAGAGCCAGTAGTCGTGCTGAAGCATCGACCAGTAGAACAGGGCCCTCGCGCAGCGACCGTTGCCATCAACGA
>CAYOGX010000146.1:0-8286 GCA_964403235.1 uncultured Planctomycetales bacterium
ATATCATAGAGTCCGTAGGCATTGGGCTTCAGTTGGGCCACCGGCCGCGGCCCCGCCGATCTTGAGAGGATCGCCGATCTTCTGATCGCCGACCCGTTTGATCCAGCGTGCCGCCCATTCGACCGTTTCGGGGTCGTTGGTGATGGTCAAGAAGACGATACCCTGGATCCGACCGGCGTGGGCCAGCTTCAGGGCGGTCGCGCACTGTTGCTCAAGCAGGTCGAGCGGCATGCGTCGGCCGTTGCCATAGTCGTAGAGGTACAGGCCCAGGACGATCGGCTTGCCGGGCCATCGCCGTTCGCACCGCCCGACGTTCTTGGCCAGATCGACGACGTCCTTGGCATGCCACGTCCACAGGTTGATGACCTCGAGTTCCTTAATGTAGTCGTCGATGCCCTTGCGGTCCATGCTCATCGTGTAGAGCACGCCCCACAGTTTCACGGCCGGGTGGCCGCCGGACAGCAGCTCGCGAACCTGACGCACATGCTCGGGCTTGAACCCCCGATCGATCTTCACGGTGCTCATATCGTCCAGCAGGACGCCCTCGATCTGCGTGTACTTGGCCGCCAGCCGCCGCACGCGTGCGATGGTGTCTCGATAGACGAACGGCGGGCCGAGGCCCTCGCCATCGGGGCTGATTTCCCACACCAGCCGCCGGAAGCCGGCCACCTGTCTGGTCAGATCGTTCGCCTTGCCGTCGTCGTCGGGTAGGCCGAGGCCCGCCATCACGACGTTCGGCACGCCCAGAAGCCGTGCCCGTTCGGCGGGGCTGGCCTGGGCAAAGCTCGCCAGCGTGTGCGGGCCGGGCTTGGCCATCTCCGGATTGCCCCACACCCAAATCATGTCACGGATCGTCTTGGGCTTGGGTCGACCCGTTTGCCTGCGAGCGCCGGCCCGGGCCGTGTCGTCGTCCCTGCCCATGTCCGGCGCCGCAAACGCGGCCAGACAAGACGCCAGTACGAGCATCCTCCGCGCCATGCCGGTGCTCCTTTTCTGGGTAGGCCAGGATGGTTGCCGTCCAAATGACGACCGGGATCAACTGCGAATCGTCTCGAGACGCCGTTGACGGTACCGTCACGCGTGACCTCGGTCAACGAGGTCAGTACAGCGCGGAGACGTGTACGGTGGCACGCACGTCTCGTATGCCCTATGCTCGTCCCTGCGAGCGGTCGGTCTGGCCGCAGGAGGTCTTCAAGATGAACAGGCTCGTTGTGTGCGTGACGGTCTGCCTGGCGTGGGCCGTTCCGGTGTCGGGCGAGACGATCACCAAGATGACGTACGACCAAGCGAAGGCCAAGCTGCCCACCCGAACGCTGCCCGCGTTTTGGATTGGTGACGTGAAGGGCCTGGCTGATCGGTTTAAGACGCTGAAGCGCGGGCAGGTCAGACGAATCGCCACCACGCCCGGAGGCCGGCCGATGCACCTGATCGCCTACGGCAAACGGGAACCGGTCGCGCATCACGCGAACTTCAACTCGGCGATCGGCGCTCGGGAGCCGTCGGCCTACATGGACAAGGCCTCGCGCAGCAAGCCGGTCGTGTACTTCGTCGGGCCGGTTCACGGTCACGAGGTGGAGGGCCTGACCGGGCTGGTCAGCCTGATCCACGTCATGGAGACGGGGCGCGACCTCCGCGGCAGGGACCAGTCGACGCTCCGCGCGTTGGCGGATCGATGTCGCCTACTGATCGTGCCCGACGGCAACCCCGACGGCATCGCCCGGTTCGAGCCGCGGGCGGGCCAGGGATTGACGCGGGAGGAGGGCAGCTTCTGGTCGATGGGCACGTGGCACGACGACACGATCGTCTACTGGCCCAAGTCCAAGGCCAAGCACCCCCGAACCCGCCAGAACAGCGGCTACGTGGGCGCCTATTTCAACGACGCCGGCATCAACCCGATGCACGACGAGTTCTTCGACCCGATGGGCCCGGAGGCGCCGGCGATTCTACGCATCGCCAAGGACGAGGGCCCGGACCTGGCCGTCTCGTTACACAGCCACTCGGCCGCGCCGAGCCTCCTCCGGCCGGCCTATGTGCCGCTGGAGATCCAAGAGCAAATCCGCTCGCTGGCCCAGCAGTACTACGCCCTGCTCGAGCAGCGCGGTCTGCCCCACGCCAAGCCGTTCGCCCCCGGGCCCGAACGCGGCAAGCACCCCGCCCCGTTCAACCTGACCAGCGCCCTGTACCACATCAGCGGCGCGGCCGCCTTTACCTTCGAGTGCCCCCACGGACACGATCGCCCCAAGGCGTGCAAGGTGACGTTCGAGCAGATCCTCGACATCCAGCTCGCGCTCTACGAGGCCATGCTACGGTTCGCCCTCGAGCAGAAGACCAAGCCGTAAGGCCGGCCGGGCCTGCCGATTCACTTTAGCCAGCGCTCCAGCCAGGCAATCGCGTCGTCCTGCGCAGGGATCTTGAGCGAGTGCGGCTCGTCGTAGTAGTTGCACGTGAATCTGCCGCCCGCGCCCAGCTTGCCGTAGACCTTCGCGATCTTCGCCTCGGCGGCCTTCATCCCCTCCATGGTGAACAGGATG
Source organism: uncultured Planctomycetales bacterium (assembly GCA_964403235.1). Classification (GTDB taxonomy): domain Bacteria; phylum Planctomycetota; class Phycisphaerae; order UBA1845; family JAFGLZ01; genus JAFGLZ01. The sequence goes on from CAYOGX010000146.1 coordinate 2,532, forward strand.
TCCCGCGAGCAGTTAATCACCATCAGCGGGTGCGGCGCGTTGAGCGTCGCGACGTCCGGCAGGTCCAGCCACGCATGCTGGCCCGGGACGTAGATCATCCACGTGTGGAAGTGTAGGTGGTCCAACAGCAGCGACGCGTACGTCGTCATCCATCCGGCCACGACGCCGACCTTGACCCGCCCGTCGAGGCCGAACAGATGGGCGCTGCGGAAACCGCCGATCGACAGGCCGATGCAGCCGATCCGCTCGCCGTCGACCTCGGGCCGCGTCAGGAGGTAATCGACGCTCGCCCGATCGCCCTGAAACAGCACACCCGGCCAGGTGGTGCCGGACGTGAAGAGGGTCTTGGCGACCACCTCCTCGTGCTTGCTCGCGAATCGGTTGAAGGCCCGGACGTAGTCGTCGCTGTCGGGCTCGAGTTTCAGTAGTCTCCCCGCAGCCTTGTCGGGCACGGTCCCGGGGTCGAGTCGCTGCGAGCCGAAATAGAATCCATCGGGGACCAACACGACAAATCCGCGCCGGGCCAGCTCGTCCGCGTACGTCCGACCGCCGTAGGCGCTCCGAATGTGCCCGCTCAACGGTGCCGATCGGATGTCGGTCTTGGTGATCTTCTCCTTGCCGAAGTAGTAGAACCCGCCGTGGTCGTGGATGGCGACGACGGCGGGGGCGCGGCCCTTCAGACCGGCCGGGACCAGCAGGAACGCCTCGGTCTTGCGGTCGGCGGTGACCGAGTAACGGACGTGGTGGCGTGTATAGCCGGGCTCCTTGACGGTCGCGAGGATCTCGGCGTCGCGCGGCGCGGGCGCCGCCTCGTAGGCCAACAGTTCCCGCATCTTCGCCCGGCCCTGGGCTCGCCACGTATCCGGGTCAGGCCAGTCGCGAGACAGGAACGACAGCGCGAACTCGCTGCGGCCAGCGTAGGCCTTGAGGAACGGATAGAAGTTGCCCACGTGACTCTTCAGCGCCTCGGCCAGTGCCGTTCCGGAGATCGTCAACAGCAGGACGAGCAGAATCCACGTCTTCATTTGATTCGGCGCTCCACCTCAACGGCATACACCTGGCTCGAACCGTGCATGTTCGAGCGAAACACCACCCATTTTCCGTCGGGCGTGAAGTGGACGTTCGGTTCGAGTCGGTAATCGTGCCTCGCCAGGCTGCACAAGCGCTCGACCTTCAGCCGGCCGCCGGTCGGCCTGAACAGGTAGATCCACTTGCCGTCCTTGGCCCTCGCGACCGACCTGGCCCCGCCCCCGTCGCCGCAGAACATCGATCCGTCGGCCGAGATGTTGTAATGCACGCACCACTGGTCGCGGGTCAGCGGATACCGGATCTGATCGCCGGTCGTGATGTCCGCGCCGGCCAGGTAGAACGTCTTGCCGCGCGGGATCTGCAAGTCGAACCACACGCGCTTACCGCTCGGGTCCCAGAACTCGTGGCCCCAGATCTCATCTTTGACGGTCCGTTCGTGGATCTTCCTCAGGCCGCCACCGTCGGTCCGGACCAGCCAGATGCGGTCCAGGCGGTGCCACGGCCCCTCGTGGCAGAACATCAGCAGCGTCGGGTCGGTGGGCGAGAACTGCACGTGCCCCAGCCAAGTGTTCTCGCGATAGAACACGCGGGCCTCGCCGGTCTCGATCTCGATCGTATACAGGGCGTTGGGCAGCTTGGCCTCGTAGATCTCGGTGAACCATCGACTCCGCGGCTTGGTATAGAACGGCGCGATGCCCTTGGCGAAGTAGCCGAGCAACCGCGTCTCGTCCGCGTTCACCGAGAAGCCGCCGCCCTGCGTCCATTCCGCGGGGATCTGCCCGATCTTGCGCTTCCGGTGCGTGTCGAGGTGGACGGCGTAGACGCCGCCGCTCTTCTGACAAAACAGCTCGCGGCGCTTTGGAGCGACGACCTGGTGGCCGCAGTCCTCGTCAGTGACTCGCTCAATCTCGAGCGTCTCGAGGTCGACGGCAAAGGCGCGCCGGCCCTGCTGGGTCGTCCCCATGAAGACCATCTTATCGCCCTTGGCCGTGAATGGGTTCTGATGAAAGTAAAAGCTCGAGTTACTGCCCTCGCGCCGCGACAGGCGAATCACGCGATGGCCGGTGTTCTTGTCGATCCATTCATCGACCGGCGCCGCGCTTCGCGCCCCATCGGCCCCTGCTGCAAGCGCGACGACCATTCCCGAGACCATGCGGGACAGCGAAGCCGGCACGCCCCGTTGCAGCATCCCGGCGAACCGTCCAGTCCTCCGTGAGACCGACATCGTTCTGGGATCTCCTGGAATGCCCTGGATCAGCGAAGCGCGGCCAGCAGTTCGTTTCTGGCGAACTCGGCCACGCCGACGTACGTGTCGGCCGCACCGTAGTAGACCTGGAGCACGTCATCGCGCTCGACCACGCCGGTCGGGAACACCACGTTCGGCACAAACCCATCGCGCTCGAAATCGGCCTGCGGCTCCATGATCGCGCCCTCGGTCTGCCGGACGATCCGCCGCGGATCGTCGAGGTCGAGCAGGATCGCACCGGCCGAATAGACCCCTACGTCCCCTGGCGCGGTCGGCTCGCGGTTGCCGTGGTAGATTTCCAGCCATCCCTGGTTGGTTCGGATCGGCGGGGCACCCGCGCCGATCCGGCCGGTCTCCCACCCCGAGCCCCCACCGAGGAAGTACTCGTGCCCCCCCCAATGGATCAGGTCCGACGAACGGGCCAACCACATCTCCGGCATGCAGAACGGCGTGGCTGCGTTCGGTCGGTGCAACGCCAGGTACTGCTGGTCGATCTGCTCCGGGAACAGGACGATGTCCTTGTTCTCCGGATAGAAGATCACGCCGTGCCGGTTGAACGTCACGAAATCGGTGGTGCTGGCCAGGGCCGTGGCCGCCCCGTGCCGCGAAACGGCCACATACGTGAAATAGTACCAGTTCCCGATGCGCGTGATCCGAGGGTCCTCCACGCCGAACTCCTCGTACGGCGTCTGTGGGCCGAAACGGGGTTCGTCGAGCGAATCGATCGACCGGCCGTCCCTGCTGCGGACCAGCCGCAGATGTGAGATGAAATTCAAACGGAACAGCCCGTCGCGCTTCCGCCGGACCACGCGCGGGTCGACCGGCTCGAGCTCGTCGTCGGCGACCCAGTCGATGGTCAGCCCGGCGTCCGGGTCCCAGCGCGGCAGCCCCGTGAATCCCTCGCGCCGTTCGCGGGACCGCTCGGCAACGCGAACCAGGATGACCACCTCGTCACCAAACGCGATCGCACCCGGGTTGAACGTCCCGACGACCTCGAGCGCGTCATGCGACGGTTCCAGGTCATTGGGTCTCAACAAACAGGCGTTGAACAGCCGCGCGATCATCGTCGATCCATCTTCTGCGCGCCGACCGTCACTTGGTGGCCACGTTCAAGGTGAAATCCGTGCCGCCGCGTCCCATGCCGCGAAATTCCCGTGTCTGGACCGTGGAGAACCCTGCGCCGAGGAACATCTCCTCGAGCAGCGACCAGTGCCAGTAGACGGGCTGCCGCAGCGTGGCGGTTTCCAGTCGCTGCTCGTCACCCTCTTCGATGAGAAACAGATGGTGCTCGTCGATGTAATCTGCAGCCCGCTCGCGCGCCAACAGGCTCGTGCAACGCACCTCGCCGTCTGAATGCGTCCACTCGATACGGAAGCGCGGGCTGGCGTCCCAGCTCTCCTCGAGCAATTCCAGGCCACAGGCCTGTGAGCTCCCCTCCGACACGCCCATGAAGACCAGGACCCCCCCCGGCTTGAGAACACCCAAGAACCCGTGAAGCGCGGCCTCGAATTCCTCTCGGGTGACGATCCACGACAGCGCGTCGTTGAAGATCGCGTCGAACTGGAGCCGCGTCCGCGACGGCAACTCACGCCAGCGCGATATGAAGTACTCGATGTGGTGCCCTTCCAGCTTGGACAGCTCGCGCGCCTTTTCGATCGCGAACTCGGACCGGTCGCAGCCGACGACGTCAATGCCCATCTCGGTCATGACGATCGTCTTGAGCCCGAACCCGCACGAGGCATCGAGCGCCAACTTGCCGCCGATCCCCTCGAGGATCCGCTTGAACGCGGCGGTACTCCCGCCGTGCCTGCCCCGCTTCTGCCAACGGAACGTGTGCCGCCACTGCTCCAGACGGAACCACTCCCAGCGGTAGAACGTGTCCCACTGCTTCTTGTTCATGCCCAGCCGCCTATAGCACCGGCTTCCCGTCAACGTATGGCACGGGCCTCCAGCCCACGTCCCTCCTCTACCCATGGGCCAAGCGATCCGCCTCGACCGCCATCGCCAGTGACCGGTGCCCGTTCTCCTCGGTGACTTTCCGCTCATGGCCCCGATGCCGGATCCAGGCCGACTGATCCGCCATCATGGCCCGAAGCAACTCGCCGTACCGATGCATCTTGTCATCCCCCACGCCGTAGCTCAGCTCGACCATCTGATAGACGTCGAGCCCCTTGTGCCGCGCGCGGCAGGGCCGATCCTTGGGCGAGTAAACCACCGTCACGTCGAGCTGCGCCCCGTCGAACAGCTCGCACAGCTCGCGCGTGCCCTTCTCGTCGGCGATGGCGTGGATCTTGACGCGGGTCGGCACCCATTCATACAGCGTCACGTCACCCCGTTCGAACACGAGACGCAGCTCCTGGCGGTCCATCCGCCCGGCCTGGTGAAATCCGTGATAGAAGTTGACCAGCGCCGTCTGGCCGTATTGCACCGTGCAGTGTACGTGCTCCTCGATCGACGTTCCCGGCCGGACCGCGCACTGCGCCGCCACGACCCGCCCCGGGCCCAGCCAGCCCTCGAACAGGTCGAAGAAGTGCACGCCGTGCTCGATGAAGATCCCACCGCTCTTGCCGCGATCCCAGAACCAGTGATCGGCCGACAGGTTCTCGTCGTTGGCGTAGTTCTCGAAGTAGCCGTGCAGCAGCTCGCCCAGGATCTTGTCGGCGATCAACCTTCGGACCATGTCGAACAGCGGGTTATACCGCTGCATCAGGTTGGTGGTCATGAGCAGGTCGCGCTCGCGGGCGGCGGCGACCATCTCGTCCGCCTCGGCCATGGTCATCGCCAGCGGCTTCTCGCAGATCACGTGCTTGCCCGCCTGCAGCGCCAGCATCGCCTGAGGGTGATGCAGGAAGGGCGGCGTGGAAATGTAGACCAGATCGATGTCGGGCTGCTGCACCATTGCCTCGACCTCGACGATGTCGGGGATGCCGAAGCGCTGCGCAGTGGCGTACGCGGCCTGGCGGTGCGTGCCCGACATCCCAACCAACTTCACACCCGGCACCTGAGTAAAGTGCTGGAGGGCGAACAGCCCGAACCCGCCGCAGCCCACCACGCCCAGTCGAATCGGTTCTGCGCTCATGATCGCCCGTCCAGGAAAAGTGAACACTGTGGTTCTTTTGGAAAACCAGAATGTTCCCTTTTCCCTTTTCTCAGTTCTTCTTCGGGTGCCAGTTCCACAGCGTGTCGAGCGGCCCAAGATCCTCGGACAACGGCCAGCTCACGTCGGACAGTCGCTGCCAGTCGGTCGGGTCCAGGTGCCAGCCCATCGCGCCCAGGTTCTCGTCGACCTGCTCCGGACGCGATGCGCCGACGATGGGCGCGGTCACGCCGTCCTGGTCCAACAGCCACCGCAGTGCCGTCTGGCCGGGCGTCTTGCCGTACTTGGCGGCGATCTCCTCGACCACCTTCACCACCTCGAGCGTTCGAGCCAGGTTCTCGGGCTGATACAGCCGGTTCGACTTGCGGGGGTCATCGGGAACC
>CAYOGX010000147.1:0-8284 GCA_964403235.1 uncultured Planctomycetales bacterium
CCCGATCCGAGGTCGATCCCAGGCGGATCGGGTGCACGGGCAACAGCGGTGGGGGGACGATGACGTCGTACCTGATGGCCCTCGACGGCCGGATCATCGCGGCTGCGCCGAGCTGCTACCTGACGAACCTGCCGACGCTCATCCGGACGATCGGCCCGCAGGATTCCGAACAGAACATCTACGGGCAGCTCGCCTTCGGCATGGACCACGCGGATTACATCCTGATGCGGGCACCGAAGCCGACGCTCATGTGCACGGCGACGGCGGACTTCTTCGACATCGGCGGGAGCTGGCAGACGTTTCGCTACGCCAAGCGCCTCTACGCGCGGATGGGGTTCGCCGAGCGCGTCGACCTGATCGAGCACGACGCGAAGCACGGCTTCGCCCAGCCGCTACGGGAAGGCGCGGCGCGGTGGATGATGCGATGGCTGCTGGCCAGGGACGAACCGATCACCGAGCCGCCGATCAAGGTCCTCAGCGACGAGGAGATCTGGTGCGCGCCGCGTGGCCAGGTGATGTCGATCGAGGGCGCGCGGTCGGTGTACGACCTGAACGAGGACCGCGAGAAGGCGCTGGCCCAGCAGCGCAAGAAGCTGTGGGCAACGAGCGATCGCGCCAAGCTGCTGGATCAGATACGCCAGATCGCGGGGATCCGCAAGCTGGGCGAGCTGCCCAAGCCGGCGGTGAAGAAGGTCAGCAGCGTGGAACGACCCGGCTATCGGATCGAGAAGCTGATCCTGAAACCCGAGGACGGCATTCCGCTGCCCGCGTTGATGTTCCTGCCCGACAAGACTAAGCGTGGCAAGGCCGTCCTGTACGTTCACGAGAAGGGCAAGGCCGCCGACGCGAAGGCCGGCGGCGCGATCGAATCGCTGGTCAAGGCCGGCTGCATGGTGCTGGCCGTCGACCTCCGCGGGATCGGGCCGACGCGGCTCAAGAAATGGCGGCGGATGAACGTGCCCTATCTGTTGGCCCGATCGTACATGGGCATGCGTGCCGAAGACGTGTTGGTTTGTGCGCGTTACCTGGCCAAGCGTGCGCCGGGCAAGGGGCCCGGGCGCGTTCGGCTGATGGCTGTGGGGAACGTGGGTGTGCCGGCGCTGCACGCGGCCGCGTTGGAGCCGGATCTGTTCGCGTCGGTCAAGCTGACGCGGACGCTGGTCTCGTGGTCGAACGTGATCCACAGCCGCATCACGAAGAACCAGTTGGTCAACGCCGTCCACGGCACGTTGAAGGTGTACGACCTGCCGGACCTGGCCGCTGCGCTCGGCGACAAGCTCGAGATCGACCGGCCCGTCGACGCGATGGAACAAGCGGTGCGAACGAACTAAGCTGCCTGCAACAAGGATTGAACAGTACGTCCCTGGGAGGTCTTCCATGGGTGGCCCATGGCTTTAGCCGTGGGGGACGCGAATCCCCGTTCGAATTCGTGTCCCCCACCTCTGAAGAGATGGGCCACCCAACCTTCTCATCTGTTCAGACATTTCTGCAAGCAGCTTAGCGGAAGGCGCCTGCGGTGTGAGTAGTCCTTGAGGCCATCTTACCGACGTCCATTGCCGCCGGCGCCAATGCAATGGGGTTTCTTGTCATCCGTACGGAGCAGCTGCTTTCCCTTTCTCCTCGTAGGCGCTCGAGTCTCCACACGACGAACCCGCGTCCGTGGGATATGTGCACGGGGGGCCTCGCTAAATCGAGCTTGCCGATCGGCACAAGGACCGGATAGGAGCGAGGGTCGTTGTAGGTAACCGACCGGAGTTCGACATCTGGGACCAGCCACTGGTTGCCCATCCATATGACGTATTCGATCGGTCGGCCAAGGGCGGCGCAGTGGTCGATCAGGAAGCGCAGCGCGTTCGGCGAGCGCCGCATCTCCTTGTAGAGGCGCACGTTTGCCGTGAGCATGTCTACGGCAACGATCCGGTTATCCGTCTGGAACGCGAAATAGCCCGGCCAATCCGAGACCAGTATCGTCTTGTGCTTTATCCCGTTCTCTCGGACGTATCGTGTACTCTCGACTTGGGGATACCAAAGGGCCTCCTGGCTTGTTGCCGGACGGAGCGCTTTTCCCAGGATGACGATGCCCGCCGACAGCAGCACAATCGCCGACGCAGCCTGGTACCTTCTCTGTGGCGGCATCCAGATCGCCATCGTCAGGGCCAGCAGGATTGTGGGCACGACATAGTACCAGGCCCAAATCGAGTGGCTCCGCACAAACAAGGCTACGTAGGTGAAATGCAGGACCGACCCGAGTAAATACACAATCATCAGTCCTCGGGCCTGGGCGGAGCCCTTTCGCATCAGTGCGAGGGTAGCGGCGCCACACACAATGGGAATGACGCCCCACACGATCCTGTAGCCGAGCAGCATGCTGGCATACGGGCCTTGGTCGAGGTACAGGCCCTTGAGAAAGATGGAGGGGAAACTCGACTTCATCCAACCAGAGACGGGCACCATGGCCCCGAAATACACCCAGTTCGCTACAAGATAGGGCACCACCAGGAGCGAGAACACGACTGCCACACGGAGTGTGGTCATGACGCTCTTCGACTGCCATAGATGACATAGGAGATAGCACGCAAGGAAGAAAACCGAGTCGAGCCTTGCCAAGAAGACCAGCGCACACATCAGACCGACGAGGTACGGGCCCCATCGTTTCTGAACGGTGCCATCCACGCAGGCCAAGGTCAACAACGACAGGGCCGTGTAGTGGGCGACGGCCTCCGAGTACAGGACCGTATTGACGAGCAAGAACACCAGAGGTATCCCGACCAGAGCCATCCTGGAAACGTGGAGGATTTCCGCAACCCGCCAGAAGTTCCTGACGCCCCAGATCAGGAGAGCCGCGGTCAGGGGGATCCCCGCCTTAAGACTCCACAAGAGGGCAAGGTCGACGCGCGACAGCAGGGCGTCATACCCCACGAGGAGATAACACCACAGCGGGTGCACGCCGTTCGTCGGGCACAGACCGGAGAAGGTGTGCTGGCCGTTCAGGGCGAGGTTCCGGGCGATGACCAGGTAGAAGTAGGCATCGTCGCCGATGAAGGCCTCCGGCCGGATGAGCCAGGCGCCGACGCCACAGGCCGTCAGAATCAACAGGACGGGTTTGTCGATCGCGGCCAGATGAGGGCCGACAGGGCCCGCATTACGCGAGGCCGGGTCGGCGCCACGGGCAAGCGAGTTGGCGTCCGTGTTCTCGCTCAAGGCGTGGCCTCGGGTCCTTGGATGGTCGGACACCCGCCGTCGACCTAATCTACGTTGAGCCCGATCTGGACGTTGGCGGATGCCGGCGCGCTGCTGGTGATGTTCGGGCCGCCGCGGAACCGGTTGCCGACAATGGCCGCCGACCTCACGCCGGGCCCGAGCTCGATCTGCGTCTTGCCCTCGGGCACGAATTCACACCCGTTGACGAGGACCGACCCGGCCTTGACCAGGAGGCAGGGAGCCCGTGCGTCGCTTCTGGCCCAGCCGGCGAAGTGGCAAGAGGCAAACGTCACCGTGCCGGTTCCCTCGAGGATCGCCTGGTGGGCGGTCGTCTTGATCGGCCAAAAGCCGCAGTTGGAGAACTTGACGGGGCCCGTGTTCTTCGGACCGATGACCACCGTGGCCATGATCTGGGCGTTGGCGAAGGCAATTCCCGCGTGGTTCTGGCAGGCGTCGACGCGCACGGCCACGGGCCCAATGTCCGACCCGCATTGGGTCAGCACGGCGTTTGGCCTACCCTTGGGGGTCTCGATGAAGTGGTAGCCGATCTTGGGGAAGATCACGAAGCAGTTGCTCATGTACTCCCAGTCGGTCTTTCCGATCAAGAAGCCGACGAGGTTGTTCTCGAGATACTCAAACAACCGTCGCATCTTCGGTGTGCCCTCCTTGACGGCGTTGGGATGGGCGGCCCTCATCCAGTAATGGGGGTTGAAATGGACGTTCTCGATGCGTCCGATGTCGGTCGTTTGATTCACGTAGACGCCGAGCCTGAGCGGGCAGCCGAAGACGTTGCGAATGTAGTGAAGCTCGTTGCGGTGGGTACCGACGTCGATGGCCTTGTAAGGGTTGGCCAACGTCACGTCGACCACGCTGCAGTGCATCCCCTTGCCTTGGATCGTCCAGGGGTACGGCTTGACGTTCTCGATGTCCTGCTGCGGGTAGTAGATCGTCAGGCCTCTTACGCAACTGCTCTGGTTCAGGCTGATGAGCGGCGGGGCGTTCTCGTTGCCCGCCCCGCCGGTCGCGTAGATGAGGGTCCCCTTGCCGATGTCTGTGTGATGGGGCGCTTCCCAGACGCCTCGAAGCGTGACGCCCTGGGGGACGGTCAGCGAGCCCGCGATGAGATAGGTTCCTGCGGGCACGGAAACCGTTCCGCCCTTTGTCGCGGCCGCGGACAGGGCCTTCTGGAACGAGGCCGTGTCATCAGTCTTGCCGTCCGCCTTGGCGCCGTAGTCCATGACGCTGCAGGACGCGGCGGGCGTGCCAGTCGCAGCTTCGGACTCGGCCGTCGCCGCGAAGGCAAGGACCGGCACCAAGGTCCGAAAGATACTGATCGTGCGCATCGACAACTCCTCGTCTCCGAAATCCATTGCCGGTTACATCGAACGGCCGGTGAGGTCTGGTTCTGTTCGGCATGGTATACGTGGGGGTTGGCCCATACAAGTCAGCGCCCTGCCTCCGGGTCCGGTGCCATCGTGGGTTCGCCCATCAGCTGGAGCGAGGCTGTGCCTGCCGGTACCATAGACGAAACGACGGCGCGCGGAGAGGCGTCGGTGATCCGAGCCCTAAGCGCCGGCGTGGGGTTGAAATGCCCCGTCCCTTGCGCTCCGTGCTCGGATGAGTGGAGACCATGACCGAACCGTTGCTCGAGATTGTTGGTTTGACGAAGTACTTCCCGATCACCGCGGGTCTGCTGCGGCGAACGGTGGGCCAGATCAAGGCGGTCGACGGCGTCAGCTTCAGCATCGATCGAGGCCAGACGCTGGGTCTCGTGGGCGAGAGCGGCTGCGGCAAGACGACGACGGGCCGGCTGATCCTGCGCGTGCTGGAGCGGACGGCGGGCGAGATGACGTTCCATTTGGACGGCCGGCGGATCGACCTGAGCGGGCTGCGGGGCGAGGAGCTGCGACGGTTCCGCCGGCACATGCAGTTGATTTTCCAGGATCCGTTTGCCTCGCTGAACCCGCGGATGACGGTGCTGGACCTGATCGCCGAACCGCTCAAGGCGCTTGAGGCCTGCAGCCGCGACGAGATCGAGGACCGCGTCAAGGCGCTCGTCAAGGCGGTGGGGTTGAACGTCGAGTTCCTGCGGCGTTATCCCCACGCGTTCAGCGGCGGGCAGCGTCAGCGGATCGGCATCGCGCGGGCGTTGGCGGTCAACCCGCAGTTGATCATCTGCGACGAGCCGGTCTCCGCCCTGGACGTGTCGGTGCAGGCGCAGATCATCAACCTGCTCAAGGACCTACAGGAGCAGCTAGGCCTGACGTACCTGTTCATCGCCCACGACCTGTCGGTCGTGGAGAACATCAGCAATCGGGTGGCGGTGATGTACACGGGTCGGATCGTCGAGATGGCCGAGACGAACGAGCTGTTTCACCGTCCGCGCCACCCGTACACCGAGGCGCTGATGAACGCGCTGCCGAAACCCGACCCGGCGCTGAAGGCCGAGCGGATCATCCTGCCGGGGGAAGTAGCGGACCCGTCGAACCTGCCGCCGGGCTGCGCGTTCCATCCCCGCTGCCGCTATGCCGAGGACGGCTGCAAGCGGCAGATTCCCGAGTTGCGCGACCTGGACGGCGGTCACCTGGTCGCCTGCCACCGCTGTGAGCAGATCGAACTGGCCGGCGTCGGCCGCTCGCCCGATCGGTCCAGACCTGATACGGAGGAGGAGGGTTGACGACGGCCTTGCTGCTGGCGTGTTTCAGCGCGGACGTGACGCCGCCGATCGGGCACCCGCTGTGCGGGGGGTTGGTCAAGCCGGCTGAGCGGATCGTGGACCCGTTGTTCGCGCGGGGGTTCGTGCTGCTGGGCGCGGGCAAGCCGATGGTCCTGTGCGCCGTGGATTGGTGTGAGCTCCACAACGACGCGCAGGACCGTTGGCAGGCGGTGCTGGCCGAGGCGGCAGGGACCGTGCCCGAGCGCGTCATGGTCTGCACGATCCACCAGCACGACGCGCCGCTGGCCGATCTCGAGGCCCGACGCCTGCTTGATGATCGGGACGTCAAGGGTGGGCTAACCGATCCGGCGTTCTTCGAGCGGGCACTGAAGGGCGTGGCGGCGTCGGTGCGCAAGGCGCTCGAGTCGCCGCGTCGGATCACGCACGTGGGGGTGGGGCAGGGGAAGGTCGAGAAGGTGGCGTCGAACCGGCGTGTCGTCCGGGCCGACGGCAAGGTGCACGGGATGCGCGGCAGCTCGTGTGCGGACCCGGCCCTGGTCGCGGCGCCGACCGGTGTGATCGACCCATGGCTCAAGACGATCAGCTTCTGGGACGGCGACCGGGCGGTGGCGGCCGTGAGCTGCTACGCCACGCATCCGATGAGCTACTACCGGCGGGGCGGGGTATCGAGCGATTTCTTCGGCCTGGCCCGCGCGCGTCGTCAGAAGGACGATCCGTCGATCTTCCAGATCATGACGAACGGGTGCGGCGGGAACCTCGGCGCGGGCAAGTACAACGACGGGTCGACGAAGATGCGGCCGATCCTGACTGACCGGTTGTATCAGGGCATGGTCCGAGCCTGGCAGGCAACCAAGCGGCATCCGCTCGAGCGGCCTACATGGCGTGTCACGCCGCTGCGCCTACCGCCCAAGACCGACAAACGCTTCTCGACGGATTACTTGACGAAGCTGCTCGACGACGAGAAGCAATCGCTCGGCGAGCGGGTGCGGGCGTCGTTGGCGTTGACGTGGCGGCGACGGGCCGAGGCCGGCCACGTCATGAAGGTGCCGACGCTCGACCTGGGCGTCGCACAGGTCGTATTGCTGCCGGGTGAGCCGTTCGTCGAATATCAACTGATGGCCCAGAAGATGCGGCCCGACGCGTTCGTCATGGTCATCGGGTTCGGCGGCCTGGGGCCGGGATACGTGCCGATCGACAGGGCGTTCGACGAAGGCGGGTATGAGCCGGGAGCGTGGTGTTTCGTCGGGCGTGGCTGCGAGAAGGCGATGACGACGACGCTTCGCAGAGCGCTGGGTGTGCGTTGAAGGAGCGGTATGGGAGTTGCACATGATTGAGAAGGGGTCTGGCAAGGTGTGCGGGTTGTGGGCGGTCGCGGTGGTGACGACCGTGTTGTCGGTGGTGTCCGGCCGCGCGACGGGGGCCGAACCGGCGCCGAAGTGCGAACGCCTGATGAAGGCGCTGAAGGCGTACCCCCATAAGGTGGTGTACGAGACGTACCGCGAGGGGAACTGGGAACTGTTCATGATGAACGCGGACGGCTCGAGTCCGGTGAACCTGACGCGGACACCGGACGTGGACGAGATGTACCCCAAGGCGTCGCCGGACGGGACGAAGCTCGCCTTCGTTGTCGACGAGGGTAAGGGACGGTCGCGCGTCCGCAACGTCTACCTGATGAACATCGACGGCACGGGCCGAAGGAAGATCGCCGACCGCGCCCGCCAGCCCTGCTGGAACGCCGACGGGACCGTTATCGCGTATCTGAAGGGGATCCCTCGGGCGAGGACGACCGTCTACACGGCCAACAAGGGGCTGTTTTTCTACGACCTGGCGACCGGCAAGCACAGGCAGCACCCCAACAAGGACATCAAGAAGCTGCTGTGCATCTGCCTGACGCCGGACAGCAAGTGGTTCGTGGCCAGCGCGGTGGGGGGGCTGGGGTACGGCCATTCCATCATCGCGCTCGAGGCGGATGGGAACCGGCACTGCGAGCTGATCCGCGCCGAGAAGCTATTCTGGCAATGCCGGCCGGACTTGAGCGCTGACGGCAAGCAGATCGCCTACGGCCGGGCCGTCGGCGAGGGGCCCAACAAGAACGTGGGGATCGAGGTGGGCGAGCTGGATTTCTCGACCGGGCCCCCGAGGCTAAAGGACCTTCGCTGGGTGGCGGCCGACCTGGACCCCATCGAGCCCTACCATGCCGAGTGGTCGCCGGACGCCAAGTACATCCTGTGCAGCCGGGGCCCCAAGGAGACGCGCAAGATGAAGACGGCGACGTACGTGATCGGCGTCGAGGCGAAGGGGTGGGACATCTGCGTGATCGACGCGAAGGGCTATCAGAACTGGCAGGCGCTGACGCACGACGGGTTGAGCAACAAGGAGCCCGATTGGGTGCCGGTGCGGGCGGCA